>NZ_JARGEF010000180.1:0-17453 GCF_033794725.1 Streptomyces sp. ID05-39B
GCCCTGGGGCGAGCGGCGGGTGTTCGGGTGCGGGTGCGTGGGGGCTGGTCGCGCAGTTCCCCGCGCCCCCAGGACGCCTGCGGCGATCCACAGGCGACCGGGTGCCGCAGGCCGTCATGCCCGTGCGGGTCGGTGGGGGCTGAGCGCGCAGCTCCCCGCCCACCCAAGACGCCTACGGCGATCAACTGCCGCAGGCCGTCGTCACCCTGCGGGTGCGTCGGGGCTGAGCGCGCAGCTCCCCGCCCACCCAGGACGCCTGCGGCGATCCACAGGCGACCGGGTGCCGCAGGCCGTCATGCCCGTGCGGGTGTGTGGGGCTGAGGGGGCCGTTCCCCGCGCACCCAGGGCGCCTGCGGCGGTCAGCTGCCGCCTTGCTCGGCGCGTCCTCCTCAGCCCGCTACCGATACCTGGGGCTCGCCCGACGTCACGCCGTCGGATTCCATCTGTT
This sequence comes from Streptomyces sp. ID05-39B, assembly GCF_033794725.1. Classification (NCBI taxonomy): domain Bacteria; kingdom Bacillati; phylum Actinomycetota; class Actinomycetes; order Kitasatosporales; family Streptomycetaceae; genus Streptomyces; species Streptomyces sp. ID05-39B. The sequence goes on from NZ_JARGEF010000180.1 coordinate 449, forward strand.
CGGCCAGTTTGAGGGCCTCTTCGATGAGGGTTTCCACGATCTTGGACTCGGGGACGGTCTTGATGACCTCGCCCTTGACGAAGATCTGGCCCTTGCCGTTGCCTGAGGCGACGCCGAGGTCGGCTTCGCGGGCCTCGCCGGGGCCGTTGACGACGCAGCCCATGACGGCGACGCGGAGGGGGACCTCCATGCCCTCCAGGCCTGCGGTGACCTCTTCGGCCAGCTTGTAGACGTCGACCTGGGCCCGGCCGCAGGAGGGGCAGGAGACGATCTCCAGGCCGCGCTGCTTGAGGTTGAGGGACTCCAGGATCTGGTTGCCGACCTTGACCTCCTCGACCGGCGGGGCCGAGAGGGAGACGCGGATGGTGTCGCCGATGCCCTGGGAGAGGAGGGCGCCGAAGGCGACGGCCGACTTGATCGTGCCCTGGAAGGCGGGGCCGGCCTCCGTGACGCCGAGGTGGAGGGGGTAGTCGCACTGGGCGGCGAGCTGACGGTAGGCCTCGATCATCACGACCGGGTCGTTGTGCTTGACGGAGATCTTGATGTCGCGGAAGCCGTGCTCCTCGAAGAGGGACGCCTCCCACAGGGCGGACTCGACGAGAGCCTCGGGGGTGGCCTTGCCGTACTTCTGGAGCAGGCGGCGGTCGAGGGAGCCGGCGTTGACGCCGATGCGGATCGGTGTGCCGTGATCGTTCGCGGCCTTCGCGATCTCCTTGACCTTGTCGTCGAACTGCTTGATGTTGCCCGGGTTGACGCGGACCGCCGCGCAGCCGGCCTCGATCGCGGCGAAGACGTACTTGGGCTGGAAGTGGATGTCCGCGATCACCGGGAGCTGCGACTTGCGGGCGATGGTGGCGAGGGCGTCGGCGTCGTCCTGCGTCGGGCAGGCGACGCGGACGATCTGGCAGCCGGTCGCGGTCAGCTCGGCGATCTGCTGGAGCGTCGCGCCGATGTCGGACGTACGCGTCGTGGTCATCGACTGCACGGACACGGGAGCGTCCCCGCCGACCGCCACGGACCCGACCTGGATCTGCCGGCTCTTGCGCCGCTCGGCGAGCTTGGTCGGAACGGACGGCATGCCGAGAGAAATCGCAGTCATCTGCTGTGCAACCCCAAGTCGTGGATCAAGGTCCAGGTCCCGTCGGTGGCGGGCTCCAGGCTTCGAGATTACGGCACGGGCCCCTGCCCGGGCACCTCGCGGCCGTCAAACCCACTCAATGGAAGGCGGCCCGGCACAGATCGTGCCGGGCCGCCGTGAACGCCCGGGGGCTAGCTGATCCGTACCGGATTGACGACGTCAGCGATCAGCACCAGGAGCGTGAAGCAGACGAAGATTCCCGCCACCACGTACGCGACCGGCATCAGCTTCGCCACGTCGAAGGGGCCGGGATCGGGGCGGCGCAGCACCTTGGCGAGGTTGCGGCGCAGGGACTCCCACAGGGCGCCCGCGATGTGGCCGCCGTCGAGGGGGAGGAGGGGAAGCATGTTGAAGAGGAAGAGGGAGAGGTTGAAGCCTGCGAGCAGCATCACGAACATCGCGAGCTGTTGCGAGGCCGGGATGTCGAGGGTGGCGATCTCGCCGCCGACCCGTGCCGCGCCGACGACGCCCATCGGGGAGTCCTGTTCGCGGGGGCCGTCGCCGAAGGCCGCGTCCCACAGGGCGGGGATCTTGGAGGGCAGGGCGGCGAGGGAGTCGACGGCGTCGCCGACCCGCTCGGTCATCCACACCGTGGACTCGCCGAAGTCCTGCTTGACGACGCCGGTGGCCGCGCTGAAGCCGAGGAAGCCGGCCTTGACGTACTCGCCCTGGACGTAGGTGCCGTTGCCGTCCTTCTTCGCGACCTGGTTGACGGCGATCTTCGCGTGCAGGGTGACCTCGCGGCCGTCCCGGTCGACGACGATCGCGACTTCCTTGCCGGCGCTGACCCGGATGAGGTTGGAGAGGGTCTCCCAGTCGTCGGTGCGCGTGCCCGCGAAGGAGACGATCCTGTCGTTCTTCTCCATGCCGGCGGCTGCCGCCGGGGAGGGCGGGTCGGACTCCTTGCAGGTGTCGCGGTTCTCGCTCTGGGCGATGACGCAGGGCGAGACGGAGGCGACGGAGGTGGTCTGCTGCTGGATGCCGAAGCCCATCAGCACGGTGAGGAACAGGGCGATCGCGAGGATGAGGTTCATGAAGGGGCCCGCGAACATCACGATGACCCGCTTCCACGGCTTGCGCGTGTAGAACATGCGCGTCTCGTCGCCGGGCCTGAGTTCCTCGTACGCCGCCGAGCGGGCGTCCTCGATCATGCCGCGCCAGGGCGAGGTGGAGCGGGCGGTGACGCGGCCGTCCTCGCCCGGCGGGAACATGCCGATCATGCGGATGTAGCCGCCGAACGGGATGGCCTTGACGCCGTACTCGGTCTCGCCCTTGTTCCGTGACCACAGGGTCGGGCCGAAGCCGACCATGTACTGCGGCACGCGGATGCCGAAGAGCTTGGCGGTGGACAGGTGTCCCAGCTCGTGCCAGGCGATCGACACCAGCAGGCCGAACGCGAAGACCACTATGCCGAGGATGAACATCAGGGTCGTCATGCGCGGGCCTCCGCCGTCTGTGCCGCCAGTTCCCGGGCCCGGGTCCGTGCCCAGGTCTCCGCTTCGAGGACGTCCGCCACGGTGAGCGGGGTTCCCGTGTGCGGGGTGCCGTGTTCCTCGACGACCCTGGTCACGGTCTCCATGATCCCGTTGAACGGGAGCGCGCCCTTGCGGAACGCCTCCACGCACTCCTCGTTCGCGGCATTGAACACCGCCGGGGCCGTCCCCGCGAGCTCGCCCACGTGCCGGGCGAGGTTCACCGAGGGGAAGGCCTCGTTGTCGAGCGGGAAGAACTCCCACGTCGACGCCTTGCTCCAGTCGAAGGCGGGGGCCGCGTCGGGCACCCGCTCGGGCCAGCCGAGGCCGATGGCGATGGGCCCGCGCATGTCGGGCGGCGTCGCCTGCGCCAGTGTCGATCCGTCCGTGAACTCAACCATCGAGTGGACATACGACTGGGGATGCACGACCACCTCAATGCGGGAGAAGGGAATGTCGTAGAGGAGATGTGCCTCGATGACTTCCAGGCCCTTGTTGACGAGGGTCGCGGAGTTGATCGTGATGACCGGGCCCATGGCCCAGGTGGGGTGCGCGAGGGCCTCCTCGACGCTGACCTGCGCCAGTTGTTCCTTCGTACGGCCGCGGAAGGGGCCGCCGGAGGCGGTGACGACGAGCTTGCGGACGTCGGCGCGGGTGCCGGCCGCGAGGCACTGGAAGAGCGCCGCGTGCTCGGAGTCCACCGGGATGATCTGGCCCGGCTTGGCCAGCGCCTTCACCAGCGGGCCGCCGACGATGAGCGACTCCTTGTTGGCGAGCGCGAGGGTGCGGCCCGCCTCCAGGGCGGCGAGGGTGGGCGCGAGGCCGATGGAGCCGGTGATGCCGTTCAGCACGGTGTGGCTGTCGGAGGCGGCCAGCTGCGTGGCCGCCTCCGGTCCCGCGATGATCTCGGGGAGCGGTTCGGCGCTGCCGTACTCGCCGCTCAGGGCCTCGCGCAGGGCCGGTACGACGTCCTCGCGGGCGACCGCGACGGTCCGCACCCGGAGCCGGCGGGCCTGCTCGGCGAGGAGGGCGACCCGGCCGCCGTTGGCGGACAGGCCGGTCACCCGGAAGCGGTCCGGGTTGCGCAGCACGAGGTCGATGGCCTGGGTGCCGATCGACCCGGTGGACCCGAGGACCACCACGTCCTTGGGGCCGTCGCCCGCCACGGGGTCGAAGACGAGGTGCGGGTCGGCGAGGAGGGCTGGACTGTCGCTCATCCCCCCATTGTTGCCGCACCGCGTACGGGCGTGGACAGGGTGTCCCCCCACGGTCCCTCTCATGGGGGGCTCCTGGGGTGTTCTTGGGTCGGTCGTGGGGTGGTCGTGGGGGGACAGCCCTGGCCGGGTGTGCGCGGTGTCACCCGATCGGGCGATGGACGTTCTCGTGTGCGGAGGGTCCGGGTGTGGTGTCGGCGATCCAGGGGCCCTCGCCCGAGGGGTCGACGATGCCCTGCTCCAGCCACTCGTAGGTGCCCGCGAGGACGCCCTTGACGACCTTGCGGTCGAGGTCGTCGGTGTTGGACCACAGGCGGGTGAAGAGTTCCTCGACGCGGATGCGGGACTGTCGGCAGAAGACGTCGGCGAGCTGGTAGGCCTCGCGGCCGTGCTCGCCGCGGGAGCGCAGCAGCTCGGCGCGGACGCAGGCGGCGCTCATCGCGAACAGTTCCGCGCCGATGTCGACGATCCGGCCGAGGAAGCCCTGTTTGGTCTCCATGCGGCCCTGCCAGCGGGACATGGCGTAGAAGGTGGAGCGGGCCAGCTTGCGGGCGTGCCGCTCGACATAGCGCAGGTGCGGGGAGAGGTCGACCTCGTGCTTGAACTCGTGGAAGGAGTTGGGGAGTTGGCCGGGGCCCGCGACGAGCTTGGGCAGCCACTTGGCGTAGAAGACGCCGGCGTTGGCGCCCGCCCTCGCCTTGTCCTGGAGGGACTTGTCGGGGTCGATGAGGTCGCCGGCGACCGAGAGGTGGGCGTCCACGGCCTCGCGGGCGATCAGCAGGTGCATGATCTCCGTGGAGCCCTCGAAGATGCGGTTGATGCGCAGGTCGCGCAGGACCTGCTCGGCGGGGACCGCCCGCTCTCCGCGGGCGGCGAGCGAGTCGGCGGTCTCGAAGCCGCGGCCGCCGCGGATCTGGACGAGTTCGTCGGCCATCCGCCAGCCCATCTCGGAGGCGATGAGTTTGGCCAGGGCGCCCTCGATGCGGATGTCGTTGCGGTCCTCGTCGGCCATCTGGGAGGACAGGTCGAGTACGGCTTCCAGGGCGAAGGTCGTCGCCGCGATGAAGGAGATCTTCGCGCCGACCGCCTCGTGGTGGGCGACGGGCTTGCCCCACTGCTCGCGGGCGGCCGTCCACTCGCGGGCGATCTTCAGGCTCCACTTGCCGGCCGCCACGCAGGAGGCCGGCAGCGAGAGCCGGCCGGTGTTGAGGGTGGTCAGCGCGATCTTGAGACCCGCGCCCTCGGGGCCGACGCGGTTCGCGGCGGGGACCCGGACCTGGTGGAAGCGGGTGACGCCGTTCTCGATGCCGCGCAGACCCATGAAGGCGTTGCGGTTCTCGACGGTGATGCCGGGCGAGTCCGCCTCCACGACGAAGGCGGTGATGCCGCCCTTGTGGCCCTCGCTCCTGGGCACCCGGGCCATGACGACCAGCAGGTCGGCGACGACGCCGTTGGTGGTCCACAGCTTGACCCCGTCGAGGACGTAGTCGTCCCCGTCGGGTACGGCGCTGGTGGCGAGGCGGGCCGGGTCGGAGCCGACGTCCGGTTCGGTGAGGAGGAAGGCGCTGATGTCGGTGCAGGCGCAGCGGGGCAGGAACCGCTGCTTCTGCTCGTCGGTGCCGAACAGCTTCAGCGGCTGGGGAACGCCGATGGACTGGTGTGCCGAGAGCAGCACGCCGATCGCGGGGCTGGCGGAGCCGACCAGGGCCAGGGCCTTGTTGTAGTAGACCTGGGTGAGACCGAGGCCGCCGTACTTGGGGTCGATCTTCATGCCGAGGGCGCCGAGTTCCTTCAGGCCGCGCACGACCTCGTCGGGGATGCGGGCCTCGCGTTCGATGAGGGCGCCGTCGATCCGCGTCTCGCAGAACTCGTGGAGTTTGGCCAGGAACTGCTCTCCGCGCCGTACGGCCTCGTCGGCGGGGAGTGGGTGGGGGTGGATGAGGTCGAGGCGGAAACGGCCCAGGAACAGTTCCTTGGCGAAGCTGGGCTTTCGCCAGTCCTGTTCCCGGGCGGCCTCCGCCACCTGCCGGGCCTCACGTTCGGTGACGACGGGCTTCTTGAGGGGTGGTGCGGACATGAGGCTCACCTCGCCGCGAATCGGGTTCTCGGACCACATTGGTTACCGATGGGTGCTACCCGATCGTTGGTACCCGATCCCGGGCGAGCCCACCACCCCTCGCGTGTCCGGTCGGCCGACGGTGAGCCGTGTACGACGTGGTGGTCCGCGGCCGATTCCCTTGAGGACCTCGGTGCCGGAGCCGGTTGCGGCGACGTGCGTGTCGTTGTCGAGGAGCTTGCGCCGGACGAGTGCCGACGGGTGCCCGGGGGACGAGTGCCGACGGGTGCCCGGGGGCCGTATGTGGATCCCAGCGGGCCGGCGCCGCCCTGGCGGTTGAGCAGGAGGGTCTGCGGTATTGCTTCGGGGGTCTCTGCGGGGGACGGTTCCCGTACGCCTCCCGGGGGCCGCCCCCGCGGCCGCCGCGGGTGGGAGAGGTTGCCGCGGACCGTGGGGTCCGACCCCGCTCGACCGGCCGCCGGACCGACCGCCGCAACCGCCGCCGAAGCGACCGCCGAACCGACCGCGGAGCCGACCGCCGGACCGGTTCGGCGAAACGCCGGAGAAACCCTGTCGAAGCGCTTCGACAACCTATGGACACCCACTCCCGCTAGAGCTACTGTCGAACCACTCTCACCCGCCCCTGTTCCCCCTGCGCACTGTCGAAGCGCTTCACACATCTTGGAGAGCTGGATGGTCACCCTCGCCGAGGTCGCCCAGCACGCCGGAGTCTCGGCGAGCACGGTGAGCTATGTCCTCAGCGGCAAGCGGTCCATCTCCGCGACCACCCGGGAGCGGGTCGAGCAGAGCATCCGTCAGCTCGGCTACCACCCGAACGCGGGCGCGCGGGCCCTGGCCAGCAGCCGGTCGAACATCATCGCGCTGATGATCCCGCTGCGCACCGACATGTACGTGCCGGTGATGATGGAGATCGCCATCGCGGTCGCCACCACCGCCCGCGCACACGGCTACGACGTCCTGCTGCTCACCGGCGAGGAGGGCCCCGACGCCGTGCGCCGGGTCTCCGGCAGCGGGCTCGCCGACGCGATGATCCTGATGGACGTCCAGCTCGACGACGAGCGGCTGCCGCTGCTGCGAGGCGCCGGCCAGCCGTCGGTCCTGATCGGGCTGCCCGCCGACACCACCGGCCTGACCTGTGTGGACCTGGACTGGAGCGCGACCGGCGCACTGTGCGTGGAACACCTGGCGACATTCGGCCACCGCGACATCGCTGTCATCGGTGAGGCGCCCGCGGTGTACGAGCGGCACACCGGTTTCGCCGAGCGCACCCTCGAGGGGCTCCGGTCCCGGGCGAAGGAACTGGGGCTGCGGGTGCTGCACCGCCCCTGCGAGAACGGGTACGACGCGATGGCGGTGACGCTGGCCCGGATCCTCGACGAGCGGCCGGGCACCACCGGGTTCGTCGTGCAGAACGAGTCGGCGGTGGAGCCGCTGCTCGCGCTGCTGCGCCAGCAGGGCCGGGCCGTCCCCGAGGACGTGTCCGTGGTCGCCATCTGTCCCGACCAGGTCGCCGTGCAGGCGTCGGTGCGGCTGACGTCGGTCGCCATCCCCGCGCAGGAGATGGGGCGGCGGGCCGTGGAGTATCTGGTCGCCAAGCTCGACGGCCGGGGTGACGACGACATCGTGCTGCTCGCCCCGGAACTGACGGTCCGCGCGAGTTCGGGCCCCGCGCCGGCCGCGTCCTGACCCACCTCGTCCTCCGCACCTGCGGCACATCCGAAGCTCACCGGTGCCCGCCCGTGGCACCCCCATGTCTCACTCCTCCAGGAGCACAGGAGCACGCCCCGTGAATCAGCCTGCCGAAAACCAGCCTCAGGTCAGCCTGGCGCAGTCCTCTCCCACCGTCGGTATCTTCCGTGAGCGGGACGGCGCGCTGGAATGGAGCGGCCGTCAGGAGACCGTCCGGGTCGAGCCGTGGGGTCCGGACGGGGTCCGGGTCCGTGCGCGGCTCGGCGGTCCCCTCCTCGACGGTCTGCCCGGCGCGCTGCTCGCGGAGGCGCCGCCGGCCCCGTCCACGGTCAAGATCGAGGGCGGGCGGGGGCGGCTGACGGTCGGCGCGCTGACCGTGGAGGTGGACGCGGAGGGCCTGATCCGGTTCCTGGACACCTCCGACGAGCGGGAGCTGCTGGCCGAGGAGCGCGCCCACTTCTGGTGGCCGGGCTCGCGTCTCTACACGGCCGTCGGCAACGGCCACCACCGCCTGGAGCAGCGGTTCGCCGCCTACGACGACGAGAAGCTGTACGGCCTGGGCCAGCACCAGCACGGGCGCTTCGACCAGAAGGGCCTCGTCGTGGACCTGGTCCAGCGCAACGCCGAGGTCGGCATCCCGGTGCTCACCTCCAGCCGGGGCTACACCCTGCTGTGGAACAACCCGGCGATCGGCCGGGTGGAGCTGGCGCACAACGGCACCCGCTGGGTGGCCGACTCGGCCCGCCAGATCGACTACTGGATCACCGCGGGCGCCCCGGCCGAGGCCCAGCGCCGCTACAGCGCGGTGACGGGCCGTACGCCGATGCTGCCGGAGTGGGCGGCGGGCTTCTGGCAGTGCAAGCTGCGCTACCGGACGCAGGACGAACTCCTCGCGGTGGCACGGGAGTACAAGCGGCGCGGGCTGCCCCTGGACGTCATCGTGTGCGACTTCTTCCACTGGACGCATCTGGGCGACTGGAAGTTCGACCTGTCGGAGTGGCCCGACCCGGCCGCGATGGTCCGCGAACTGGACGAGCTGGGCGTGAAGCTGGTGGTGAGTGTCTGGCCGTCGGTGTCCCCGCTGTCGGAGAACCATCAGCTGATGGAGCAGCGCGGCTACTTCATCGGCACGCAGTACGGTCCGATGGCGCACGCCGACTGGCCGGACAAGGAGGTCGCCTCCACGGTCCAGGTCGCCTTCTACGACGCCACCAACCCCGAGGCCCGTGAGTTCGTGTGGTCCAGGATCCGCGACAACTACCTGGTTCCGTACGGGATCACGGCGTTCTGGCTGGACGCCTGCGAGCCGGAGCTGAAGCCGGGATTCTCGGAGAACCTGCGCTACTGGGCGGGTCCCGGCCTGGAGGTCGGCAACATGTACCCGGCCGAGAACGCCCGCACCTTCTACGAGGGGCTGCGCGCGTCCGGCAGCGGCGACGACGAGATCATCACCCTCAACCGGTCGGCGTGGGCGGGCAGTCAGCGTTACGGGGCCGCCCTGTGGTCCGGTGACATCGGCACCGACTTCCCGACCCTGCGCCGCCAGATCGCGGCCGGCCTCAACACCTCCCTGTCCGGCATCCCCTGGTGGAACACCGACATCGGCGGCTTCCACGGCGGCGACCCGGACGACCCGGAGTACCGCGAGGTGATGGTCCGCTGGTTCCAGTTCGGAGCGCTGTCCCCGCTGATGCGCCTGCACGGCTTCCGCGACCCGGGCACGCCGCTGGGCCCCGAGATGACCGGCGGTCCCAACGAGGTGTGGTCGTACGGCGAGGAGGCCGGGGCGGTCCTGGAGAAGTACCTGCGGCTGCGCGAGCGGCTGAAGCCGTACGTGCTCCAGGTGATGCGGGAGGCGCACGAGGAGGGGCTGCCGGTGATGCGGCCGCTGTTCCTGGAGTTCCCCGACGACCCGGCTGCCTGGTCCGTCGACGACTCCTACCTCTTCGGCCGGGATCTGCTGGTCGCCCCGGTGCTCACGGTGGGCGCCACGGACCGTTCGGCCCATCTTCCGGCGGGCGCGCGCTGGACGGACGCGTGGACGGGTGAGACGTACGAGGGGGGTGCGGCCGTGACGGTCGACGCCCCGCTGGACCGTATCCCGTTGTTCCTGCGGGACGGCGCCCGGCTGCCGATCCGGGAGTAGGCGCGCGGGAGGGCCGGCTCCCCCTCGCGGGGAAGCCGGCCCGGTGGTGCTCAGTGGATCAACTGCTGCTGACGGTCAGGTTGTTGGTGCGGAAGTCCAGGCCGCCCGAGGACGAGGTGATCTCGAAGCCGAACTGGACGTCGCCGATGGTCTCGTTGCCCATCCAGCCCTTGGTGTCCTTGATCCACTTGAGGATGGGGAGGATCTGGACGGTCCCGGAGGACGAGTTCGAGGTGCGGATGAAGGAGAACACCTCGTTGGCGCCGTTGCTGCCCTTGTAGACGGTCCAGGTGTGGCCGCCCAGCGTCACGTTGCCCTGTGAGGTGCCGAGGGGCCCGACGGCTCCGGTCTTGTTGACCCAGAGCATGATCTCGTAGTCGTAGTCGGTGTCCCAGATGTCGTACGAGGAGTTGTAGGCGCCGGACGACGGGACGGTGACGTTGTAGCTGCTGTTGAGGGAGCCCAGCGAGGTGATCGTCTTGTTGATCACCTTCTTGGAGTTCGGGTAGGACTTGATGCCGCCGGTGTTGGGGTGGTTGGCCCAGACGCCCCAGTTGGTGCCGGAGTTGGCCCAGGCGCACTGGCTGCCGGCGCCGGAGCCCCAGATGTTGTTGTAGAGGGTGTAGCCGTTGAGGCTGGTGTTGCCCCACTGGTCGCAGGAGTTCCAGACGGCTGCCTGGGCGGGGGCCGCGGCGAGGCCGATGGTGGCGCCGAGGGCGAGGGTGGGGGCGAGCAGGGCCTTGGTGACCTTGCTCAGCGTGCGCGATGCCATGGGTGTCGTCCCTTCCATGGGTGGGGGGAAATGCGGGGGATTTGCGGGGAGTTACCACGCCCCCAGGGTGAGGACGTGGTCTTCTCCGGCGACGAGGTCGAGGGGCTCCGTGCCGGAGGAAGTCCGGACTTCGATGCGGTGTGTGCGGTGCGGTCTGAGGACGGCGCGGGCTCCGTCGGGGCCCCAGGCGAGGTCGAGATCGGCGCCGAACCGGGTGCGTACGCCCCGGAGTTCACCGGCCGGGAGCGCGGGGCCGGGGGCGGGCAGCAGGACCAGCCGGTCGGGGGTCGACTGGACGAGTGCCTCGATGAGCACGGCGGGCAGGGTGTGGGCGGCGTCCGCGTTGTAGACGTCGCGGTGGGGGTAGTGGGCGCTCATCAGGGAGGCGTGGAAGAAGTCGCCCTCCAGCACCTGGGCGAGGGCTTCGGTGACGCGTCGGCCGTCGCGCAGCCGGGCCGCGATCAGCGCGTGGTGGAGGTGGCCGTGGGCGGAGTCGTTCTCGGCTCCGCGCAGTTCGAGGGCGCGGTGGGCGGCGGCGGCGAGGCGGGGGGTGTCGTAGGGGTTGATCTCGTCGAGGGGCCAGACGGCGTAGAGGTGGCTGAGGTGGCGGTGGTCGTAGGTGTCGTCGAGTCCGGGCCAGGCCCATTCGGCGAGGGCGCCGTCGGCGTTGGTCCGGTGCGGCGGGAGCCGGTCGGCGAGTGCCTGCCAGCGGGCCGCGTGGTCGGGGTGGTAGGCGGCGGCGGTGCGGAGCGCGTGCCGGGCGGCGGAGAGGTCCATGGCCGCGTTGACCGCCCCCCAGCTCCCGTTGGCAGGCCGGTTCTCCGGTGAGTAGGACGGGACGACGACGAGGTGTCCGTCTGCGTCGGTGCGGGTGAGGAAGTCCTCGTAGAACTGGGCGACTTCGGCGAGTGCGGCGGCGGTGCGCGGGTCCTGTTCGCCGCGGGTCTCGTCGTGGTCGACGAGCGGCTTGAGAAGCCAGTCGGCGCCGGCGGTCCACAGGTGGAGGGGGTATTCGCGGCTGAAGTGGTAGGTCAGTCCCGACTCGCCGTCGGTGTGCGGCGGGGCGACGACTCCCCGGGCGCCGAAGATCGCGCGGGCGTTCTCGCGCCAGTCGTCCGCCTGCCCGTGGATCAGGGCGGCGAGGGCCGCCGTGACCTCGGGAAGGGCGGCTGTCGCCGCGGACGCCGTCTGGAGGTTGAGGTTGGCGTCGGTGGTGAACGCGCCGGCCCAGGCCGTGTCCCAGTCGCCGGTCCACAGGCCGGTGAGGCGGGGCGGGAGGAGGCCGCTCGCGCTGAGCAGGTGGTAGCGGCCGGCCGCGAAGAGCCGTTCCAGCAGCGCCGTGCCGTCCGGGCGCTTGAGCAGTTCGGAGCCGGGCAGGGCGCGTTCGCCGGGATCGGCGGCGAGGTCGAGGCCGGCGCGTTCGTAGGCGGTGCGGTGCAGGGCCGTGTGCCGGTCGCGGAGTTCGTCGTACGAGCGTCCGGCGAGGATCGCGCGCAGGGCGCGGGTCTCCTCGGTGACGTCGAGGTCGCCGGTGTGGCGGCGGACGCGAGTGAGGAGCAGCACGGAGTCGGCGTCCTCGACGCGGGCGCCGGGGGCGGCGAGGGAGAGCCGGCCGCCGGTCACCGCGACGAGGGTGACGCCGGTGTAGGCGCGGTCGCTGTCCGGGTAGCGGGCGCGGATGCTGAGGACGGCGCCTTCCGATGTGAGGAGCGCGCCGTGGCCGACGCCCAGGCGCGCGGGCACGCCGTGGAGCCGGTGGTCCAGGGTGAGGTCGAGGCAGAGTCCGGGGCCGGCCAGGTGCTGGACGATCACGTCGTCGGCGCGGGAGACGAGGACACGGCTGGTCCAGCCGGCGGCGGTGGCGGTGACCTCGCCGGTGGTGAAGTCGACGCTGCGGCGGTAGTCGCGGGTTTCGGCGTCCGGTCGCCGCAGCCGGATCTGGAAGGCCGGGTGGAAGGGCTGCACCCATTGCAGGGGCCGTCCGTCGGTGAACTCCTCGGCGGCGGTGAGGTCTCCGGCGAGCAACCGGTCCTGGAGGGCGGGGAGTTCGGCGGCGAGCCGTGGGGGCTCGGCGTGTTCGGCTCCGTTGGGGCGGACCAGGGTGTGGTGGGTGACGATGACACGGTCGTCGTTCGGATCGCCGAACACGAGGGCGCCGTGACGGCCGTTGCCGCTGAGGAAGCCGTCCTCCCAGCGGGCGGCCGGGCGTGGTTCCCAGGTTCCGTGGACGGGGCCTGGGCCGGGGGCTGGGGCGGCGGTCATGAGGCCAGCACCGCGGCGCCGTAGCGGCCGAGGGTGAGCCCGTCGCTCACCTCGGTGTCCGTCAGGAGGTCCCGGTGACTGCCCGGAACCTCGACGGTCACGGACTCGCGCCCGTGGTTGAGCAGGAACAGCAGGTCACCGCGGCGGACGGCCTCGACCTGGGCGGGCAGCCCGTCGAGCACGGGGGCGGCTCCGGCGCCGGCCGCGATCCGGGCGAGCAGCTCGCGCAGGGACTCGGGTTCGGGGAGCGTGGAGACGTACCAGGCGCGGCCCTTGCGGAGCACGGCGGGCAGGCCGTCCAGCTCTCCGCCCTTGTACGAGGCCTCCGCCACGGCGTCCTCGGTCTTCTCGATCTCCTCCGACCACAGGGTGCCGCGGAAGCCGTCGCACTCGGCCTGCTCCCCCGGGTCCAGGGGCCACCACTCGTGCAGGGTGCGGATGCCGAACAGGTCACGCAGCCGGGCGTCCATGCCGCCGGGGCGGACCCGGTCGTCCTCGTCGGCGACGCCGGTCAGGAAGCCGCTGACGAGGGTGCCGCCGCCGCGGACGTAGGCGAGGAGGTTGTCGATCGCGGCGTCGGTGAGGAGGTAGAGCTGCGGGACGACGACCAGCTTGTAGCCCCCGAGGTCGTGTTCGGGGTGGGCGAAGTCGGTGGTGAGGTGGGACTCCCACAGGGCGCGGTGCCAGGCGCCCAGGACGGCCGGGTGGTCGACGTGTGCGGAGAGGCGGCCCTCCTGGGTACTCGCCCACCAGGCGTTCCAGTCGTGCAGGATCGCGATGTCGTTGACGGTGTGCCGGTCCGTCACCCGCCCGGCGATCCTGGCCAGGTCGGCGCCGAGCCGCTTGACCTCCTGGTAGGTGCGGCCCTCCTCGCCCGCGTGGCTGACCATGCCGGAGTGGAACTTCTCGGCGCCCTGGCGGGACTGGCGCCACTGGAAGTAGCAGACGGCGTCGGCGCCGCGGGCCACGGCCTGGAGGGACCAGAGGCGGTTGAGGCCGCGCGGCTTGGGGTGGTTCACCCCGCGCCAGTTGACCGGGCCGGCGGCCTGCTCCATCAGCATCCAGGGGCCGCGGGCCTGCGAGCGCGTCATGTCCTGGACGAGGGCGCCGTGCTGGGCGCCGATCGCGTCGCGCGGGTCGGGATAGAGGTCGACGGAGACGACGTCCTCCTCCGCGGCCCAGCGCCAGGCGTCCTGGCCGGCCCACAGCGGCATGAAGTTGGTGGTCACCGGAAGGTGCGGGGTGGCCCGGCGGACGATGTCCCGCTCGGCGGTGTAGCACTCCAGGAGCATGTCGGAGGTGAACCGCTTGAAGTCCAGCACCTGGCTGGGGTTCTTCAGGTAGTGGGCGTGGCGGGGTGTGTGGATCTCGGCCCAGTCGCCGTAGCCCTGGCTCCAGAAGGCGGTGCCCCAGGCCTCGTTGAGGGCCTCGAGGGTGCCGTACCTGCTCCGCAGCCAGGTGCGGAAGCGGGCGGCGGCCTCGTCGCTCCAGTCGTAGGTGCAGTACTCGTTGTTGATGTGCCACATGGTGAGGGCCGGGTGGCCGCCGTAGCGGGCGGCGAGGTCCTCGGTGATGGCGGCGGCGTAGCGGCGGTAGGTGTCGCTGGAGTGCGAGAAGTGCTGGCGGCCGCCCCACCACTCGGTGCGCCCGTCCTGGTCGACGGGCAGCGTGTCCGGGTGGAGGCGGCCCATCCAGGGCGGCGGCGAGGAGGTGGGGGTGGCCAGGACGACCCCGACGCCGTGCTCGTGCGTCAGGTCCATGAGCCGGTCCAGCCAGCCGAACTCCCGGGCCCCCGGGCTCGGTTCGAGTTTCGACCAGGAGAAGACGCCGAGCGTGACGGAGTTGACGCCGGCGTCCTTCATCAGCCGGATGTCCTCGGGCCAGGTCTCCTCGGGCCACTGTTCGGGGTTGTAGTCGCCGCCGTAGAGGATGCGGCCGTTCGTCGCCGTGCTCAGGCCGGGCATCAGATCGGCTCCCCGTACTGGATGCCGCGCCCGTTGGTGGCGAGGTAGACGCGGCCGTACACCCGCGGGTCGCCGGTGATGGCCTCGCCGGTCCAGCCCCACTGGTGGGCGTCGTCATTGATCCGGACCCAGGTCTTCGCGCCGTCGTCGGAGCGGTACACGGCGGTGATCGTCTCGGTGGAGCCCACCTGGTAGATCGCGGGGTGGTCGGCCCCGTCGGCGGCCTTGCCGAAGCCGAGGGTGTACGAGGCCCAGCAGCTGTCGATCTTCGCGAAGCCGGCGCCGCCGTCGGTGGACCGGTACAGGCCGTTCCACTTGGCGCTCAGCCACAGGTCGCCGGAGCGTCCCGGCGCCGCGGCCACCTTGAACTGGGTGTCCCCTGCGGGCAGTCCACTCGCCCGCGCGGCGAACGTACGGCCGCCGTCGGTGCTGGCCAGCAGGGTGCCCGCGTCGGTGTCGTAGGCGTAGAAGACCGCCGGGTCGGCCGGGTCGGCGACCGGTGTGGCGCCCTTGGGGAAGGTGGGGACCTCGGTCCAGGTGGCGCCGTTGTCCGCCGAGCGGTGCGCCGGGTACCGGGTGCCGTCCCAGTGCACGAAGGACCACAGCAGCACGCTGCCGTCGGCGTTGGCGGCGATCGGCCCCGGCGCGTCCTTGGCGATGGCGGGCTGCGCGGCGAAGGGCGCCCAGGTCCGGCCGCCGTCCCGCGAGAAGGCGCCGTTGCCGTGGTCGCCCCAGCCCGCCCGGACCACGTACGACGGCTTGAGCACGGCCTGCGCGAGTCCGGTCGCGGAACCGGAGACGGGGTTCGTCGCCATGCCGCGCGACGGGGAGGCGGTGAGCCGCTCGTGGTACATCACGCCGATGTCGCCGAGCCCGCTGATCAGGTGCGCCTGGCCCGTCGGCGGCGAGATCAGCTGGCGTACGGCGGTCTCCTCCAGGCCGCGGATCTGCGGGGCCCAGCACTTGAGGTCACGGGTGCCGTAGAGAGTGGCGCCGGTGCCGTAGACGATGTGCCTGGAGTCGTACGGGTCGACGGCCAGCGCCTGGATCCACCAGCCGAACTTGGGTGCTGACTCACCCCACTTGAGGTAGGGCGTCTCCGACACGTCGAAGACCGCGGAGTCCTTCAGCGAGGTCCAGGTGCGGCCGCCGTCGGTGGTGCGGTACAGGGTGTCGATCGCCGCCCAGCGGTTGTTGGTGGAGACCACGACGGTGCCGGGGCGGCGGGCGTCCACGGCGGCGCCGCCGTACCCGAAGCTGTCGGCGGAACCGTCCTCGGTCGTGCCGCCGGGCTTCACCGGCGTCACCTCGGTCCACTTGCCGGTGGCCGTGGCCAGCTTGTGGACACTGCCGTCGGACTGGCCGTTGGGGCCGGCGGCGTTGGCGTACGTCAGGTACAGCTCGCGGGTGTGCCGGTCGTAGGCGGCGCGGACCGGGACCTTGGCGGCGGTGCCGGCGGGCTGTCCGGGTACGGGCTCCCAGGTGATGCCGTCGGCCGTGCGGAACAGGTTGGCCGTCGCCGTCGTGCCGTCGGCGTCGCCCCAGCCGGCGTAGAGCGTGCGGCCTGCCGCGACGAGCAGGGTGACGCCCTGGCCGGTGGCGTTCGGGGCGGCCGGGAAGGTGTCCGCCGCCTTCCAGGTGGCGCCGCGGTCGGTGGACCTGAGGAGTCCGTCGTGCCGGGTGCCCAGCCAGAGGGTGTCGCTGTCGCGCGGGTCCACGAGGAGGCGCTCGCCCGTGCCGCGGCCGTCCTCGTTGGCGCCGAGCTTCACGGTCAGGTCGCTGCGGGCCCAGGTGGCGCCGCGGTCCTCGGAGCGCAGGACCGCGCCGTTGCCGGCCCAGGACTGGGCGTAGGTGCCGAGGGCCAGGTAGACGCGGTCGGGGTGTGCCGGGTCGACGGCGATGGCCTCCACCCCGAGGAGGTTCCAGTCGTCCCAGCCGAGGTGGTCGGTGAGGGGGGTCCAGCGGGCGGTGCGGTCGTCCCACCGGTAGGCGCCGCCGATGTCCGTGCGGGCGTAGGCGAGGCCTCTGACCGTGGGGTGGAAGAGGACGCCCGTCACGAAGCCGGTGCCTCCGATGACGGCGGTGCGCCAGCGGTAGGTGCCTGCGGGAAGCCCCGCCGCTCGCTCCGCGGCGTGGGTGCGGCCCTGGAGGGCGGGGGTGGCGGTGAGTGCCGCGGCGGCTGCCGTCCCGGCAAGTACCGTGCGGCGGCTGAGGGGGGAGGTGGACATGGGTGCCCTGTCTCTTATATACATACACGAGCCCACAAGACAA
>NZ_JARGEF010000181.1:0-17378 GCF_033794725.1 Streptomyces sp. ID05-39B
ACACTGAACTCGAACACGGGGCTGCCTTCCGTCGGGGTGCGGGTGGTGGAGGTCATCGGCCCGCGCGGCGGCAGGCCGATGACCTCCACCACCCGCACCCCGACGGAAGGCAGCCCCGTGTTCGAGTTCAGTGTGGTCGGCGGCACCACGGCCCGTGAGGTCATCGCCCGCTCCCGTCCCGAGATCGTGCGCGAGGTGCGCTCCACGTACCTCGCCCACGACGACGGCGACTCGGTCAACCCCGACAGCTACTTCCTGCGCTTCCCCGACAAGCCGGACGCCCGCATCATCGCGCTCCCCGCCTACCTCGGCGGCGAGCACGACGTGGCCGGCATCAAGTGGATCGGCTCGTTCCCGCAGAACATCGCCGACGGCATCCCCCGCGCCAGCGCCGCCCTCCTGCTGAACGACTACGCCACCGGCTACCCGTTCGCCCTGCTGGAGGCCTCCCAGATCAGCGCCGCTCGTACGGCCGCCTCCGCCGTCCTGGCCGCCGAGCAGCTGTCCGGCTCCCGCACTGCCGGGCACCTCTCGGTGATCGGCGGCGGCATCATCGCCCGCAACATCCTGGAGTTCTTCGCCGCGCAGGGCTGGCAGTTCGGCGGAGTCACCGTCCACGACAAGGTCCCCGAGTACGCCGAGGCGCTCGCCGCCCATTCCCAGGACCACCTCGGCTACCGCACGTCGACCACGGCAAGCCTCGAAGTCGCCCTGCTCAAGGCCGACATCGTGGTCTTCGCGACGACGGCTTCGGAACCGTACGTCCTCGACGCGGGCGCCTTCGCCTCCGGCCAGGTGGTCCTGAACATCTCCCTCAGGGACATCGGCCCCGAACTGATCAACGACGCCTACAACGTCGTCGACGACATCGACCACTGTCTGAAGGCCAACACCTCGCCGCACCTCGCGGAACAGAAGTACGGGCACCGTGACTTCATCACCGGCACCCTCGCCCAGCACATCCGCGGCCAGGTCAGCACAGGCACCGACAAGCCGGTCATCTTCTCCCCGTTCGGCCTCGGCGTCCTCGACCTCGCGGTGGGACTGCACGTCTACCGGGAGGCCCGCGCGGCCGGCGAGGCCGTGGCCATCGACGGCTTCTTCGGCGAGACGACCCGCTGGCCGACCCGCCCGCCCCAGCACGGCTGAACCCCGCACACGACCGAGCCCCTGCAACCTCACGACACTGTTGGCGAATCCGGCCCGCCGGGTTCGCCATGGTGTTCGTAGGGATCAGTGCCCGCACACAAGGACGAACCGGCCAAGACCGAGAATGCCCACCGGCTGGTCAGGGCCTGTCCGACGGGTCGGCCGGGCGACCTGCCGTGACCAGCCACGACGTGCTGCGCAGCCGGACCGTGCCGTCCGTCGCCTCGTGGTCGCGCAGATGTTCCGTCAGGGTGCGCCGGGCGCGGGCCCGTGCAGTCGCGTCGGCCTGCTCCATCAGGTGGCGACCGGGGCCCGTTCCCAGCAGGAACTCCGCCGCGTCCTCGGCTCCGCGTCCCCACGCCCCCTGCACCTGCGTCTGGGTGATGGTGATGCCGGTGAATCCAGCCGCGGTGAGGACGTCACGGATGTGGTTCGGGGCGGCCAGGGAGAACATGCCGGGCAGCCCCGTCCTCCCGAAGTCGCCGACCGGCAGGAAGTCGCGCAGTGACGCCATTGCCGCCACCCAGTCGTTGAGCATGGCATCGGCCGGGCAGACGAACGCCAGGCGCCCGCCGGCTCGCAGCGCCTGGCCGACGTTGCCGAAGGCCACTACGGGGTCGGCGAAGAACATCACCCCGTAGCGGCTGATCGCCGCGTCGAACGCGCCGGGCTCGAAGGGATACACCTGCGCGTCGCCCTGCGCGAAGGAGACGTTGGTGATGCCGTCCTTCTCCGCGCGGGCCCGCGCCTCAGCCAGCATGGGGCCGGACAGGTCGAGACCCAGCGCGCTCCCTCGGGGTGCGCGGAGCGCGGCGAGGCGCGTGGTCTGCCCGGAGCCGCAGCCGAGGTCGAGCGTCCGGTCAGCCGCGGTTGTCGCAGCGGCTTCGAGCAGAGGCTCGTCGAAACCCTCGTTCACGGCGTTCCAGCGGTCCTGGTTGCGTGCCCAATGGGCGCCTTCGGGGCCGTTCCATGCCTTTGCCTGGTCGGTGTTGACGACGTCCGACACGGGCGCCTCCTGAGGTGGGACGACGGATGATGGGCGTGCGCCCAAACTGTATGGGCGCATGCCCAAATAAACAATTGCCGCTACCATCCAATGAGTTGCACCCCCTGTGGGTGATAGCGGCAGAACGGAAGAGAGGCCCATGTCACCGCGCGGAGTGGCGACGCCGGACGTGCGCGAGCGGCTGTTCGCGGCCGCCGAGCGTGTCGTGGAGAGGGACGGTCCCGGCGCGCTCACCAGCCGGTCGGTCACCACCGAGGCGGGCTGTGCCAAGGGGCTGTTGCACGCGCACTTCGCAGGGTTCGACGAGTTCGTGGCCGAGCTCTGCCTCGACCGGTTCGCTCGGACGGCGGCGAAGGCGCAGGCGCTGTCGGTGCTCGCCGGGCAGGGCACGGTGGCACGGAACCTCGACGCTGTCGTCCTCGCGCTGTTCGACTCCGGCGGCCCGGCACTGTCGGGCCTGGCCATGGCTCGCCCTGCCGCCGCGTTGCGCATCCGCGCGGCCATGCAAGGCGGTGCACCGGGCTTCACCGCGATCCAGGAGGCCGTCACCGGCTATCTGAAGTCCGAGCAGGGGCTCGGAAGGGTGGCGGAGACCGCCGACCCGTGCACCATGGCTCTCGCGATCGTCGGTACCGCCCACCACCTTCTGCTGACCAGCTGGCCCGGCACGCCTGACCCACGGTCCGCCATGACGCTCCTGGTGGCCTCGTTGGTGGACGGCTAGGGACTGGCCGGAGGGCTGGCACGTGTGATGTGCGAGTGCGAGCTTTCGCAGTGTCGTTCCACCATGCGCTGAGGCGGTGAAAGTTCATGGCAGTGGCCGTGAGCTGGTGCTGCACGTTGTCGACGAAGTACTGCTGCATGCACGTCTGTCGCAGGGACTGAACCCGCTGAAGCAGCCGCAGGGACGGAGGGGCGTCCGGTCCGTACAGGGCCGCAAGGAGGCTGAACCCGTTGGGGGCCGCGCGCGTTGCTGCACGCTCGAGCCACACCCGCCCATGGCAAGGGGCCCGTTCCTTTACAGGAACGGGCCCCTATGCTGCGTGGACCTGTGGGGATTTGAACCCCAGACCCCCTCGATGCGAACGAGGTGCGCTACCAGACTGCGCCACAGGCCCTTGCAACGAGTGAAACTCTAGCATCCCCCTCGGGGTGCTTGGAAATCCGTTCCCCGAGCCCCCGACCACCGCGAATACGGCGTCGCGCGGGGGCCGCCCGCCGTCCGCTCGCCGACGCTCACTCGTTGGCGGCGCGCGGCCGGTCGCCGTCCTCGTACTGGTCGAACAGCGGCGTGCGGCCCCGCTCGCGGGAGCGCCGGGCCGACGCGGCGCGGCGCGCGTCGGTGCGCTCGCCGCCCTCCGCCCGGCCGGTGTCCCCGTCCGGTTCGTCCTGCGCGTCGTCCGCGGCGTCGGGGCCGGAGTCCTCACCGGCCGCCTCCTGCTCCGGCGCGACGGAGCTGGACCGGGCCGAGCTCCAGGTGTCCGGTGCCCCGAGGTCCACGTCGGAGGTGGCCCGCGGCGCGACCGGCGCGGTCACGTACGTCGGCAGCGGCACCGGCACCGGGTCCCAGCTGTCCCCGTGACCCGGCCGGCGCTCGCGTTCGCGCTGCTGGTCGACCCATTCGGCGTGGTCGGTCTGCTCGACGAGCGCCCTGCGGTCCGCGGCGAGCGCCACCAGGCCAGGATCGGTCTCGGCCTCGGGGCCCTCGTGCGGCTCCTCTGCGCCGGCGTCGAGGCCGGGGTCGACGGAGGCGCAGGCGTGGGCGGCCGGGGCGGCCGCCCGGCGGCGCGGCTGCCGCTCACGCAGCCGCTGGGCCGCGACCTCGGCCTGCCTGCGGTCCATCTGGTAGGCGAAGCGGCGGCGCTCCTGGGAGCGCAGATGGGCGATGTATCCGCTGAGCAGGACGGCGGGCACGCCGGGCGCCCAGAGGAAGGCGAGTCCGCCGACGGCAGCGACGATCGCGCCCAGGGTGAAGGCGAGGAAGAGAACGACGGTGGTGCGCCTGCGGCGCGCGAGGACCTTCATGCGCCGGGCACGCGCGGCTGCCGCCTGCGCCTGCGCGGAAGCGGCGGCGGAGGCCGCCGGCGCGGAGGGCGTGCGCCGCCCGTCGGGCAGGCGCTGATGCGCCGGGGCCGCGCCCGACTGCTGCGCGGGCCTGGACGCCTGCTCGGCCCTGGCGGCCTGCTCGGCCCTGGACGCCTGCTCGGCCCTGGCCGCCTGCTCACGGGCCGCCGCCCTGGCGGACTGCTCGCGCGATTCACGGGCGTCACGGGCGTCGCGTGCCGCCTGGGCGACCTGCTCGCGGGTCGGCTCCGGGCGGGCTTGCTCGCGTTCCGGTACCGGCGCCTTGACCTGCGGACGGGCCGGAGGCATGGCGAAGGCACGGACGTCCACCGAGTCGGTGGCGCCGTCCGGCACGTCGGCGTCGGGCTCCTCCCCCTCTTCGGCGGAGCGCGCCCGCAGGTCCTTGGCGTACCGGCGCTCCATGCCCGCTCGTCCGGACAGGAGCCGGATGGCGGTGCTGAAGCGTTCGGTCGGACGGGCCTCGTTCAGCTCGTCCTGCCTACGGAGCCACATCGGCACCAAGTAGGCGGCCCAGGCCCCGACGATGACTGCGTAGATGAGGCCGCTGCTGCTCACGCCTCACACGGTAGAGGGGTTTGCGTGAGGCCATCCGCCAATTGAGCCGGTGTGTCGCACGATCTGGCTGATATTTCGAGCTTTTTTTGTGACCGATCCGATCAGCAGGCCGCTGGAGCGGCGAATTCAATGCCTCAGACGGTCACTACCCGATCATTTTCGAACACTTATTCAATTTCCGGGGGCTGCGGGATTCCCGCGGGTGTTCTGCGGGTCGCGGGGCGCACCGCGCGGACGGTTGCGCCGCCAGCGGCTCAGCAGTCCTTCCGGCACCTCCTCGGCCGTGAGGGCGAACACGAGATGGTCGCGCCAGGCTCCGTCGATGTGGAGATAACGCGGCCGCAGCCCCTCCTCACGGAATCCGAGTTTCTCCACGACCCGGCGGCTGGGCCCGTTCTCGGGCCGAATGCAGACCTCGATGCGGTGCAGTCCGACGGTACGGAAACAGTGGTCCACGACCATCGCCACGGCCGTCGGCATCACCCCGCGGCCGGCCACCGACTCGTCCACCCAATAGCCGACGTGCCCGGAGCACATGGACCCCCAGGTGATCCCGGCGACCGTCAACTGCCCGACCAGCCGCCCCTGGTACTCGATGACGAACGGCAGCATCCGGCCCGCGTTCGCCTCGGACCGCAGATGGCGGACCATCTGCCGGTAGGTCGGCCGGTGGGTGATCGGTCCGGTGGGCGCGGGCGGCGGGATGGTCGCCTCCCAGGGACGCAGCCAGTCCCGGTTGCGCCGGTTGACCTCGCGCCAGGCCCGCTGATCGCGCAGCTTTATCGGCCGCAGGACGATGTCGCCCTCCGCCAGTTCGACGGGCCAGGACGGGCTGTTCAGCTGGCACCCCCCTGGCCGGCGCCGGGTCTGGTGTGGTCGCCGCCGCGGAGCTGGTCCACGGCGTGCGCCAGCAGGGGTTCCAGGACGGCCAGTCCGTCCCTGACCCCGCCGGTGGAACCCGGCAGGTTGATGATCAGCGTGCGCTGCGCCACTCCGGCCAGGCCCCGCGAGAGCACGGCCGTGGGCACCTTGTCGCGGCCGTACGCCCTGATGGCCTCCGCGATGCCGGGCACCTCGTGGTCGATCACCGCGCGGGTCGCCTCGGGCGTGCGGTCGGTGGGTGAGATGCCGGTGCCTCCGGTGGTGACGACCACGTCGTAGCCGGCCGCCACGGCGGCGCGCAGGGCGGCCTCCACCGGGTCCCCGTCGGGCACGACCCGGGGACCGTCGACGGTGAAGCCGAAGCCTTCGAGGCCGTCGGCGATCAGCGGGCCGCCCCGGTCCTCGTAGACACCGGCCGAGGCGCGGTTGGAGGCGGTCACGACCAGCGCGCGGTACGCAGCGGCGCTCACGGCCGGCTCCAGTCGCCCGACTTGCCGCCCGTCTTCTCCTCGACCCGGACGTCCGTGATGACCGCTCCTTTGTCGACCGCCTTGACCATGTCGATCACGGTGAGCGCGGCGACGGAGACCGCGGTGAGGGCCTCCATCTCGACGCCCGTGCGGTCCGTCGTCCGCACCGTGGCGGTGATCTCCACGGCGTCGTCCGCGACCGACAGGTCCAGTTTCACACCGGAGACCGCCAGGGGGTGACACAGCGGGATGAGGTCGGGCGTGCGCTTGGCGCCCATGATGCCCGCGATCCGGGCGGTGGCCAGGGCGTCCCCCTTGGGGACCCCCTCGCCGCGCAGCAGCTCGATCACGCGGGGCGAGACGAGGACGCGCCCGCTGGCCCGCGCCGTCCGTGCCGTCACGTCCTTGGCGGAAACGTCGACCATGCGGGCGGCGCCGGCCTCGTCGATGTGCGTCAGTCGGTCCTGCACAGGGGGTCCGGGGGTCTTCCCCCGGGAAGGCACAGTCATGGTGGTGTGGCGCTCCCGGTCCGGGCGTGTTGTGCGCGACACGGTACCCCTATGCGGGGACCCGCGGCGGACCAGGACCGGCTTGCTGACCTGCACATGTGTGTGCAGGTCAGCCGAGCAGCACGACCTCGACCTCGGTACCCGGCTCGACGGACTCCACGTCCTCGGGGACGACGATCAGCGAGTCCGCGTGCGCGAGGGCCGCCACCAGGTGTGAGCCGGCGCCGCCGACGGGGCGCACGGCACCCTCGGCGCAGGTCGCGCGCAGGAACTGCCTGCGCCCCTTCGGCGAGGTCAGCGCCTTGTCCGCGGCGAGCGTCGCGCGCGTGGTGGGCCGGTGGACGTCCGCGAGCCCCATGAGGGCGCGGATCGCGGGCCGCACGAACAGCTCGAAGGAGACGTACGACGACACCGGGTTGCCGGGCAGGGCGAGCAGCGGGGTGTGGTCGGGGCCGATGGAGCCGAAGCCCTGGGGCTTGCCGGGCTGCATGGCGAGCTTGCGGAAGTCGATGCCGCTGCCCGCCTCGTCCTCGTCCCCGACGTGCGACAGGGCTTCCTTGACGACGTCGTACGCCCCCACGCTCACGCCGCCGGTGGTGACCACGAGGTCGGCGCGGACCAGCTGGTCCTCGATGGTGGACCGGAGGGTCTCGGCGTCGTCGGCGACCGCGCCGACCCGGTAGGCGATGGCTCCGGCGTCGCGCGCGGCGGCGGTGAGGGCGAAGCTGTTGGAGTCGTAGATCTGACCGCTGCGCAGTTCCTCGCCGGGCTGGACGAGTTCGCTGCCCGTGGACAGGACGACCACGCGCGGGCGCGGGCGTACGCGCGCGGTGCCGCGTCCGATGGCGGCGAGGAGGGCGATCTGCGGCGGGCCGAGGACGGTGCCGGCCTCCAGGGCGCGGTCGCCGGCCCGCACGTCGCTGCCCTTCGCGCGCACGTGCGCGCGGGCCTCGGCGGAGCGGTAGACGCGTACCTGCCCCGAGGTCTGTTCCGGGCCGAGACTGCGGGCGCGCATCCCGTGGACCGGGCCCTCGCCGAGGCCTCCGTCGGTCCACTCCACGGGGACGACGGCCTCGGCGCCGGGCGGCAGCGGGGCCCCGGTCATGATCCGGGCGGCCTGTCCCGGCCCTACGTGCAGGAGATCGGCCTGGCCCGCGGCGACGTCCCCGACGACCTCCAGGGCGGCCGGGTACTCCTGGCTCGCGCCCGCGACGTCCGCGACCCGTACCGCGTATCCGTCCATCGAGCTGTTGTCGAAGGGCGGCAGCGAGACCGCCACCATGACGTCCTCGACCAGGACGCAGCCCTGGGCATCGGGCAGTTGCAGCTCGATGGGCTCCAGGGGGCGGACGGCGGCGAGGATGTCCTCCAGGTGCTCGTCCACCGACCACAGACGGTCCTGGCCGGTGGCGCTGGGCGCGGCGGTGCTCAAGGCTGCTGCATCTCCTCGGTGACGTAACTGCGAAGCCAGGACCGGAAGTCCGGCCCCAGGTCTTCACGTTCGCACGCGAGTCTGACAATGGCACGCAGATAGTCGCCGCGGTCGCCTGTGTCATAGCGGCGGCCCTTGAAGACGACGCCGTGCACCGGGCCGCCGGCCTTTTCGTCCTCGGCGAGCTGCTGGAGGGCGTCGGTGAGCTGGATCTCGCCGCCCCGGCCGGGCTCGGTCCGGCGCAGTATCTCGAAGATGCCGGGGTCCAGGACGTAGCGCCCGATGATCGCGTAGTTCGAGGGGGCGTCCGCCGCGTCCGGCTTCTCCACGAGGCCGGTCACCTTGACGACGTCGGCGTCCCTGGTGCTCTCCACGGCCGCGCAGCCGTAGAGGTGGATCTGCTCGGGGGCGACCTCCATGAGCGCGACGACGCTTCCGCCGTGCTGCTCACGGACCTCGGTCATCCGCTGGAGCAGCGGGTCGCGGGGGTCGATCAGGTCGTCGCCCAGCAGAACGGCGAAGGGTTCCTGCCCGACGTGGGGGGCCGCGCACAGCACCGCGTGCCCGAGTCCCTTGGGGTCGCCCTGTCGCACGTAGTGCATGGTCGCCAGGTCGCTGGACTGCTGGACCTTCTCCAGGCGGGCGGCGTCGCCCTTCTTCTGAAGTGCCGACTCCAGTTCGTAGTTGCGGTCGAAGTGGTCCTCCAGCGGGCGCTTGTTGCGTCCGGTGATCATGAGGACGTCGTCGAGACCGGCGGACACGGCCTCCTCGACCACGTACTGGATCGCGGGCTTGTCCACGACCGGCAGCATCTCCTTGGGAGTCGCCTTGGTCGCCGGCAGGAACCGGGTGCCGAGGCCGGCCGCGGGGATGACAGCCTTGCTGATCCTGGGGTGCGACTGAGTCATGTCGGGAACCTTATCCGGTGGCTTTGTGAGGAAAATGTGGCCCCGGTTAAATAATGATCATATGAGCGGATGGGAATCGCACGGGAGCCACACATGAGCCACACCGAAGGCGGAGCGGAGTCTCACAAACGTACGTTGCGGCGAGAGTTCATCACGGTGAGGGACAGGTTGACGACTGATGACCTGCGAGAGGCCGCCACTTCGCTCGCCGGGCAGGCCCTGTGCCTCCCCGAGTTGGCGCGCGCCCGCACCGTGGCGGCGTACGTCTCCGTCGGAAGTGAGCCGGGAACGCTCGCGCTGCTGGACGCGCTGCTCGCGCGGGGGGTGCGCGTCCTGCTCCCGGCGCTGCTGCCCGACAACGACCTCGACTGGGGGGCGTACACCGGCGAGGGCTCTCTCACGCGGGTCCGGCACGGCGGAAGGATGGCCCTGTTCGAGCCCGCGGGCGACCGGCTGGGGCCGGACGCCGTGACGGACGCCGACGTGGTGCTGCTGCCGGGCCTCGCCGTCGACGCGCGCGGCATGCGCCTCGGCCGCGGCGGCGGATCGTACGACCGCGTGCTGGCGCGGCTGGAACGCGCGGGCGCTGATCCCTCGCTGGTGGTGCTCCTGTACGACAGCGAGGTCGTCTCACACGTCCCCGAGGAGCCGCACGACCGGCCGGTGCACGCCGTCGTCACACCGTCGGGCGTGCGCCGCTTCACGTGAAAGGGGGCCCTCCACGCGCGCGTGGAGGGCCCCCTTCAGCAGTTCACCTGTTCACGGCTTCAGTACCAGGGTGTCGCTCGTGCTGTCGTCGACCGCCTTCTTGCCGAACGACCAGTCGAGCAGCTCGCCCTTGACCCACTTGTCCGTCTGGTCGGTGTAGTGGGCGCTGAACGCGTGCCCCGAGGCGCCGGTGAGGTTGATCCACTTCGACTTGTCGAGGTCGTCGAGGTTGACCACCATCCGCATCGACGGCACCCACACGACGTCGTAACCGCCCGCGGCGTTCCAGCCGGTCGCGTTGACCGCCGCCTCGCCGCCCCCGAGCTTCCACGGGCCGCGGTTGAGGATGTCCTGGAGGATGCCGGGGCCGCTGGTGCCCAGGGTCTGGTTCGTCAGGAACAGGCGGTGCAGCCGGCCCCAGCTCCAGGTGTCGATGTCCTTGCCGAGCTTGGCGGTCAGCTCCCAGCGGGCGTCGATCATGGCCCGCTCGAACAGCTCGTCACGGTCCTTCTCGGCGCCGGGGCGGGTGCCCACCTCGGGTGTCGTCCACCAGTCGCTGTCCGTCTTCTCCATGAGGTTGCGCACGACCTCGAACCAGCGGTCGCCGCCGTCCGGCTGCGCCTGGTCGCCGTCGCGCTGACCGCACTCGCGGACCTTGTCCTTGTCGTCGACCGGGCCGGTGGTGTCGACCGGGTCGACCCACAGGCACTGGCCCTCGACACGCAGTTCCCTGGGCAGCTTGTGGCCGAAGGCCAGCTTGAGGATGTTGCGCCAGACCGCGTTGAAGTAGGCGGCCGCTGCCGAGTCGGCGTCCTGGGTGTAGTCCCAGCCCCGGAGCAGCTCCTGCGCCTCACGGACGTCGGGGTCGTCCAGGTTGATCTTCAGCAGCGTGGGGACGAGCAGCCGCGCGATCAGGCTGTCGTTGTCCAGCTGCATCTGGCGCATGTCGTCGGTGGAGACCTTGCCGCCGCCCTTGATCTTCCCCTTGATCAGGTCGGTGATCCGCTGGCTGCGGGTGCCGTAGCCCCAGTCCGTGGTGAGCGTGTACGGGTACTTCTCCGGGTCGACCACGGCCTGGTTGGCGGTGACGATGTAGCCGCGCGCCGGGTCGTACTCGTAGGGCAGTTCCTTGAAGTCGATGTAGCCGTTCCACTCGTTCTTCGACTCCCAGCCCAGGGTGGGGACCGACCCGTCGAGGCCCTTCGCGCGCACGGGGATCTTTCCGGGCAGCTGGTAGCCGATGTGGTTCTTGGTGTCGGCGTAGACCAGGTTCTGCGAGGGCACGTCGAACTTCGAGGCCGCCTCGCGGAAGTCGTCCCAGTCGGCCGCCTTGTTCATGGCGAACACGGCGTCCATGGAGGTGCCTGGCTCCAGCGCGGTCCACTTCAGGGCGACCGCGTAGCCGTTCCCGCGGTCGGGGGCGTCGTCGTCGACGGTGGCCTTCTCGCCGACCTCGACCAGTTCGTCGTCACGGTCGGACAGCAGGGGCATCCCGTCCTCGGTCTCCCGGACGACGATCTCCTTCGCCGCGCCGCCGGCGACCTTGATGGTCTCCTCGCGCTGGCGGAAGGGCTTGACCTTGCCGTCGTAGAGGTAGCCGTTGCCGGACAGCTTCTCCAGGTAGAGGTCGGTGACGTCGACGCCGGAGTTGGTCATGCCCCAGGAGATGTCCGCGTTGTGGCCGATGACCACGCCGGGCATGCCCGCGAAGGTGTAGCCGGAGACGTCGTACCCGCACCTGGCGGAGACCGTGCGGCAGTGCAGGCCCATCTGGTACCAGACGGACGGCAGCGAGGCCGACAGGTGCGGGTCGTTGGCCAGCAGCGGCTTGCCGGTGATGGTGTGCTTGCCGCCGACGACCCAGGAGTTGGAGCCGATGCCGTTGCCGTTCACGCCGACCGCCGTGGGCAGGTCGTCCAGGACGTCGTAGAGGCCCGCGAGCTGACCCTCCAGGGCCGAGCCGGACGTGCCGTCGGACGAGCCGTCGGACGTGCCGTCGGACGAGGTGCCCGAATCGCCTGTCGTGCCGTCCGCGGAGGAGCCGTCCGA
This sequence comes from Streptomyces sp. ID05-39B, assembly GCF_033794725.1. Lineage (NCBI taxonomy): Bacteria > Bacillati > Actinomycetota > Actinomycetes > Kitasatosporales > Streptomycetaceae > Streptomyces > Streptomyces sp. ID05-39B. The sequence continues at coordinate 11,754 of NZ_JARGEF010000181.1, forward strand.
GGAGCCGTCCTCCGACGAACCCTGGGAGGAGTCACCGGAGCCGCCCTGCTCGAACGTCTTGGTCAGCTCGTCGTACCGGCCCTCCTGCACGATCGGCTTGTTGCGGTCGTACGGGTACCGCGGGTACAGGTCGGCGATCTGCTGCGGGCCGAGGCGGCTGGTCAGCAGGGCGCGGTCGATCTCGTCCTGCATGTTGCCGCGCAGGTCCCAGGCCATCGCCTTCAGCCAGGAGACCGAGTCGACGGGCGTCCACTGCGCGGGCTTGTAGTCGTTGGTGAACCCGAGCGCCGCGTACTCCAGCGAGATGTCCTCGCCGTCCTTGCCCTGGAGATAGGCGTTGACACCCTTGGCGTACGCGTCGAGGTACTTCTTCGTGGGGCCCGACAGCTTGCCGTCGTACTCCTGCTTGGCGATGCGGTCCCAGCCGAGGGTGCGCAGGAACTCGTCGTTGTCGACCTGGCTCTCGCCGAACATCTCCGACAGGCGCCCGGACGTCATGTGACGGCGCACGTCCATCTCGTAGAACCGGTCCTGCGCCTGGACGAAGCCCTGTGCCATGAACAGGTCCTCGTCGGTGGAGGCGTAGATCTGCGGGATGCCGTAGCCGTCCCGCTTCACGTCCACCGGACCGGACAGGCCGTCCAGCGTGATCGAACCCTTGGTCTGCGGGAAGGAGGCGCGGACGGTACTGATGGACCAGTAGCCGCCGTACGCGATGCCTCCGATGATGGCCAGCACCAGGACAAGCACGAAAAGTCGGGCTTTGCGCCCCTTCTTCCTGCCGGACTTGGCGGGCTTGTCGCCCGTTGAGGCGGTGGTGTTGGGGGGCATCGCTGTCCTTGCTGTCCTAACGCGAGCGGCAGGTCGGGCTATGACTATGAATGAACGCTGGAGCAACCATAGGCGCAGGGGTCCGGACCACTTGACGCGGAGTCGGCAACCAGCACGTGTGGATGTTCGATCTTCCACCGGCGAGCGTCAAGAAATCGTCAAGAGTTAGGTAAGGTAACGAAGTAGTTGGGTCGGAGCGCCTCAGCTTCGTGTCCGATGTCCATGCGCCCCGTGTGCGAGTCGTGCACGCCAGTGAAGGGAACCGCCGCTGACTGTCCACCACCTCAACCAGCTCCTGTTCGTCTGCTCGCTCGTCCTGCTCGTCGCCGTCGCGGCGGTCCGGATCTCCTCGCGCAGCGGGCTCCCCAGCCTGCTCGTGTATCTGGGCATCGGCGTCCTCATGGGCCAGGACGGCATCGGCAACATCCACTTCGACAATGCCGCGATGACCCAGGTCATCGGGTACGCGGCCCTGGTCGTGATCCTGGCCGAGGGCGGCCTCGGCACGAAGTGGAAGGAGATCAGGCCCGCCCTGCCCGCATCCTCGGTGCTGGCGCTGGTCGGGGTCGCCGTGAGCGTCGGTGTCACCGCCACGGCCGCCCACTACCTGGTCGGGCTGGAGTGGCGGCAGGCGCTCATCATCGGCGCGGTGGTGTCCTCCACGGACGCGGCGGCGGTCTTCTCCGTCCTGCGCAAGATCCCGCTCCCCTCCCGCGTGACGGGCACCCTGGAGGCCGAGTCCGGCTTCAACGACGCCCCGGTCGTCATCCTGGTCGTCTCCTTCTCCACCATCGGCCCCGTCGAGCACTGGTACGTGCTGCTGGGCGAGATAGCGCTGGAACTGGCCATCGGCGCCGCCATCGGCATCGCGGTCGGCTGGCTGGGCGCGTGGGGGCTGCGGCACGTGGCCCTGCCCGCCTCCGGCCTCTACCCCATCGCGGTGATGGCGATCGCGGTCACGGCGTACGCGGCGGGTGCGCTGGCACACGGCAGCGGCTTCCTCGCCGTGTACCTCGCGTCCATGGTCATGGGCAACGCGAAACTCCCGCACTGGCCCGCCACCCGCGGCTTCGCCGACGGACTCGGCTGGCTCGCCCAGATCGGCATGTTCGTCCTGCTCGGTCTGCTCGTCACCCCGCACGAACTGGGCGACGACGTGCTGCCCGCCCTCATCATCGGCCTGGTGCTGACCATGGTGGCCCGTCCGCTGAGCGTCGTGGTGTGCCTGACGCCGTTCCGCGTGCCCTGGCAGGAGCAGACGCTCATGTCGTGGGCCGGCCTGCGCGGCGCGGTGCCCATCATCCTGGCGACGATCCCTATGGTGAGCGGCATCGAGGGCAGCCACCGGATCTTCAACATCGTCTTCGTCCTGGTCGTCGTCTACACCCTGATCCAGGGGCCGACGCTGCCTTGGCTGGCCCGCAAGCTCCACCTGGGCAAGGATGCCGAGGCCGCCGACCTCGGCATCGAGTCGGCGCCGCTGGAGCGGCTGCGCGGGCATCTGCTGTCGGTGGCGATCCCCGAGGGCTCCAGGATGCACGGCGTCGAGGTCAACGAGCTGCGGCTGCCCGCCGGGGCCGCCGTCACCCTCGTCGTACGCGACGGCACCTCCTTCGTGCCGCTGCCGACTACGGTGCTGCGGCGCGGCGACGAACTCCTGGTCGTGGCCACCGACCCGGTCCGGGACGCTGCGGAGCGGCGGCTGCGCGCCGTCGGGCACGGCGGCAAACTGGCCGACTGGCTGGGCACGGACGGCGCGGACACGCGTTGAGCGCAGGTTTCGTGGTGTTCACACCGCCGTCATTCGGAGGCCGTCCCGCCCATGGTGCTCACTTTCACAGGTACGGCGGGCAGTGATCCCTGTACGATGAAGGCACACCTTGATCGAACCAACTCTGTCTGACGCAGAGCTGGCGCGACCGTATGGCGGCCGGAACATCTCCCCCCGTGGGCACCGGTATCTACCGCAGTGCGCGCAAGAGGACAGCTCTCGGCGCCGCCCGTACTCACGAGGGGTCGCGCTACCAGGCGGCAGAAAGGCACGGGCCGTGGCATCCACGGTCACCTCCGAGCCGTCGAAGGACTCTTCGGCACCGCCCCGCCCGGGGTACGGAAACCTGCTGCGCACGCGCGGCGCCTGGACGTTCCTGCTGCCCGGCTTCGCCGCGCGCCAGCCGTTCGCCATGCTCACCATCTCCATCGTGCTGCTCGTGCAGCACACCACCGGCTCGTACGGCGTCGCGGGCGCCGTCGCCGCCGTCACCGGTGTCTCCATGGCGCTGTGCGCGCCCTGGACCGGCCGCCTCGCCGACCGCTACGGCCAGCGCGCCGTACTGGTCCCCGGCGTCCTGGCGCACTCGATCTCCGGACTGGTCCTGACAGCGCTCGCCCTGGGCCACGCCCCGCTGTGGGCGCTGTTCGTGGCGGCCGTGCCCACCGGCGCCTCGGTCCCGCAGGTCGGCCCGATGGTGCGGGCCCGCTGGGGTGTGAGACTGAAGGGCTCGCCCCTGATGACCACGGCGGCCGCCTTCGAATCCGTCACGGACGAGCTGACCTTCGTCCTCGGCCCGCTCCTGGCGACCGCCCTGTGCACCGCCGTGAACCCGGCCGCCGGCCTGGTGACGGAGGCCTCGCTGACCCTGATCGGCGGCCTGCTGTTCGCCGCGCAGAAGGGCACGCAGCCCTCGGTCGCCGTCAAGGGGCACGCGCGCGTGGAGCACGCCTCCGCCCTGAGCATCCCCGGCGTGCGCGTGCTGATCGTGGCCTTCCTCGGCATCGGTTCGGTCTTCGGCGGCATGCAGGTCTCGCTGGCCGCGTTCACCGAGTCGATCGGCGAGCCCGGCCTGAACGGCGTCCTGTACGGCACCTTCGCCGCCGGCAACATGATCTCCGGCCTGGTCTGCGGCGCCGTCGCCTGGAAGTCGGCCCCGCAGCGGCGTCTGGTCGTCGGGTACGCGGCGCTGGCCCTGGCCGCGTCCGGCCTGTGGGCCGCGCACTCCGTGCCCCTGCTGGCGGGCCTCGGCCTGCTGGTCGGCATGTGCATCGCGCCCGCGCTGATCACGGGCTACACGCTGGTCGAGGGGCTGGTCCCGGCGGGCGCGCGCACCGAGGCGTTCACCTGGCTCACCGGCGCCGTGGCGCTCGGCCAGGGGGTGGCCGTCACGGCCGCCGGTCAGCTGGAGGACCGCTTCTGGGGCGGCGCCGGTTTCCTGGTGCCGCTGGCCGGTACGGTCCTGGCCCTGGGGACCTTGCTGGCGCTGCGTTCACGGCTGGTGGGACGGCCGCGGGGCCGTACTGTCGCACGTGGCGTCGGTCACCGCTTGCCGGTCACGGTGGACTGAAACCCGGGAATGCGTCAGTATGGACCGTCGTTAGCACTCACTGAGTGAGAGTGCCAGGAGGAAGACAAGTGCCGACCTACCAGTACCAGTGCACCGAGTGTGGCGAGGGCCTCGAGGCGGTGCAGAAGTTCACCGACGACGCCCTGACCGAGTGCCCCAACTGCGGTGGCCGCCTGAAGAAGGTGTTCTCCGCCGTCGGCATCGTCTTCAAGGGCTCCGGCTTCTACCGGAACGACAGCCGCGGCTCCTCGTCGAGCAGCTCGCCGGCCGCGTCGCCGGCGAAGTCGTCGACGCCCTCGGGCACGCCTTCGTCCTCGTCGTCGTCTTCGTCGTCCTCCTCGGACTCGAAGCCGTCCAGCTCCGGAACCTCCGCGGGCAGCTCCGCCGCCTAGCAGACTTCCTTCCCGGGACCCCGCCGTCGTACGACGGCGGGGTCCCGGGTGTTCTCCGGCACTCCTGCGGTGGTCGCGGTGCCTGCGGTGGTCACGGTGCCTGCGGTGGTCACGGTGCCTGCGGTGCCTGCGGTGCTTGCGGTGCCTTCGGACAGCCCAGGGGCCGCCGGGTTCCGGGAGCCGGATCGGGCGGGTGAGCGGCGCCCGCTACTGTGCTGGTCATGGCGAACGCAGAGATCGGCGTAATCGGCGGCTCGGGCTTCTACTCGTTCCTGGACGACGTGACCGAGATCCAGGTGGACACCCCGTACGGGCCTCCCAGCGACTCCCTCTTCCTCGGTGACCTCGCCGGCCGGCGGGTGGCCTTCCTGCCCCGGCACGGACGCGGCCACCATCTGCCACCCCACCGGATCAACTACCGGGCCAACCTCTGGGCGCTGCGCTCGGTCGGCGTGCGCCAGGTGCTCGGCCCGTGCGCGGTGGGCGGTCTGCGTCCCGAGTACGGCCCCGGCACGCTCCTGGTGCCGGATCAGCTGGTCGACCGGACGAAGTCGCGGCCTGGGACGTACTTCGACGGGCTGCCGCTGCCGGACGGCTCGGTGCCCAACGTGGTGCACGTGTCCCTGGCCGACCCCTACTGCCCCACCGGCCGCTCGGCCGCGCTGAAGGCGGCGCGCGGGCGGGAGTGGGAACCGGTGGACGGCGGGACGCTCGTCGTGATCGAGGGGCCGCGGTTCTCCACCCGTGCCGAATCGTTGTGGCACCAGGCGCAGGGCTGGTCGGTGGTGGGCATGACGGGCCATCCCGAGGCGGCCCTCGCCCGTGAACTCGAGCTCTGCTACACGTCGTTGACCCTGGTCACCGACCTGGACGCGGGCGCCGAGACCGGTGAGGGCGTCTCCCACGAGGAGGTGCTGCGGGTGTTCGCGGCGAACGTGGACCGGATGCGGGGTGTCCTGTTCGACGCGGTGGCCGCGCTGCCCGCGACGGAGGAGCGGGACTGTCTGTGCGTGAACGCGCTGGGCGGGCTGAACCCGGGGTTCGAGCTGCCGTAGGGGACG
>NZ_JARGEF010000182.1:0-17338 GCF_033794725.1 Streptomyces sp. ID05-39B
GATCGCCGCGATCAACGGTCCGGGTTCGACTGTGGTTTCCGGCAGCGCGCGGGCGCTGGATGAGTTGCAGGCGGTGTTCGAGGCCGGTCAGGTGCGCACGTGGCGGATTCCGGTCGATTACGCCTCGCATTCTCCGCACGTGGACGAGATCCGTGATCAGGTGCTGGAGTTGCTGGCGCCGATCCGGCCGCGTTCGGGTGAGATGCATTTCTATTCGACGGTGACCGGGCAGCGGCTGGATACCACGGAACTCGGTGCGGAGTACTGGTTCCGTAATCTGCGTGGCACCGTCGAGTTCGAGGCGGCCACCCGGCTGCTTCTGCAGGACGGTTATGACGTGTTCGTGGAGTCCAGTCCTCATCCGGTGCTGGCTGCGGGTGTTCAGGAGACCATCGACAGTACGGACACTGCAGCCCGCAGCATCGCGACGTTGCGTCGGCACAACGGTGATCTGAGCGGTTTCCTGCGGTCTGTGGGGGAGGCGTTCACCGCGGGTGCTGCCACGCGCTGTATTCCGTCGGAGCGGGGCGGGGGTGCTCATGTGGGTCTGCCGACGTATCCGTTCCAGCGGGTGCGTTACTGGCTCAGGCCCGACACCGGCCGGCGTGACATCGGTGCTGTCGGGCTGACGGCGGCCGGTCATCCGCTGCTCGGTGCGCTCACCGAGGGCGCGGCCAGCCTGGTCTTCACCGGTCGGATCTCCCTGGCCACCCATCCCTGGCTGGCCGACCACCAAGTGGCCGGCACCACCGTGCTGCCCGGTGCTGCCTTCGTCGAGCTGGCGGTGCATGCCGCGGACCGGGTCGGCTGCGGCAGCATCCGTGAGCTGACCGTGCAGACTCCGCTGGTCCTGCCCGAGCACGGTGCCGTTCGCCTCCGGGTCGAGGTGAGTGAGCCCACCACCGGTGACGGCGCGCGTCCGATCCGTATCGACGCCCGCCCGGACGCGGGCACCGACGCCTCCTGGACGTGTCACGCCACGGGCGTCCTGGACGTCGAGGCGTCTTCGCCGGACTGGGACCTGACGTCCTGGCCCCCGGCCGGCGCGCAGCCCGTCGACGTCTCCTACGACACGCTCGCCGACCACGGATACCACTACGGCCCGGTCTTCCAGGGCCTGCACCGGATGTGGCGCCACAACGACCACGTCTACGCCGAGATCACCCTGCCCACCGACCCCGACACCTACAACATCCACCCCGCACTCCTCGACGCCACACTCCACGCCGTAAGCACCGAGGGCCCTCGGCTGGCGACGTCGTGGCGCGGAATCTCCGTGCACGCGGTCGGCGCGTCCGCCCTGCGGGTGCGGATCAGCCCGAGCCGCACCGGCTCGGTGTCGATGCTGCTGGCCGACACCGTGGGTGACCCGGTCGCTGAGCTCGGAGTCGGCACCACCCCCATCGATCCGAGGGAGCTGCAGGCCGCCAGGGTCGCCCAACTCGACGCGCTGTACCGGGAGGTGTGGGTCGACCACGTCGCGAAGACGTTGCCCCGGAAGGGGAACTGGGCGGTCGTGGGCGCGGATCCGCTCGGCGCCGAGGCGGGACTGACGGCTGCGGGCGTGGACGCCCGGGCATACCCGGGACTTGACGCCCTGGCCGAAGCCGACGGGCGCGTGCCGGACTACCTGGTGCTCACCGTGCCGGCCGGCGCGGAGGTCGCCGCCACCGCTCGGGAGACACTGCGTCAGCTGGACGTGCTGCGGGCGAGCGAAGCGCTCGCCGCGGTGACCGTGGTGTTCCTGACCACCGCCGCGGTGCCGGCATTCGACCAGACCGGCGCCGACCTCGCCGGCGCCGCGGTGTGGGGGCTGATCCGGTCCGCGCAGGCGGAGAACCCGGGACGGTTCGTACTCGCCGACGTGGACGCCGACGAAGCGTCGTGGCGTGCGCTGCCGAGGGCCGTCATGTCCGGCGAGTCACAGATGGCTCTGCGCGAGGGCCGGGCCAGGGTGCCGCGGCTCGCACAGGGCAAGCCGGCGGGCGGCACGGAGCGGTTCGCCGGGGACAAGGGCACGACGCTGATCACCGGCGGGACCACGCCCATGGGCGAACGACTGGCGCGGCACATGGTCGCCGTGCAGGGAGTGCGGCACCTGGTGCTCACCGGCGCCGAGGCCCCCGCGCTGGCCGAGGAACTCGCCGAGCTGGGCGCCACCGTCACCATCGCGGCGTGCGATCCAGGGGACCGCACGGCGCTGCGCGAGCTGATCAGTTGTCTGCCCGGGGAGCATCCGCTGACCATGGCCGTCCACATACCGCAGGCCCTGCCGAGCGACGAGACGGCTTCTCCGGCACCGGATTCGCTCGATGAGGTGTTGCGCGCGACGGTCGGTGCCGCGGAGATCCTCGACCAGGAGATCGGGGCCGCCACCCTCGTCCTGTTCTCGTCGTTGGCGGGGACCGTGGGCGGCAACGGAACCGCCGCCGCGGCGGCGGCCGCACTGGACGCGCTCGCCCGCAGGCGCTGGGCGGGCGGCGCCCCTGCGGTGTCGCTGGCCTGGGGGCCCTGGGCTCTGGGCGACGCCCCGTCCCGTACCGGGATCGCGGGAGTGGGCGTGCTCGGGGTGCGGGAGGCCGTCGCGCTGTTCGATACCGCCTGTCGCGCCGGCGAGCCCGTGTTGATTCCGGCCAGGCTGGATCTGGCCGAGCTGGCCAGGCAGGCCGGAACCGGGAAGGCGCTGCCTCCGGCGTTCAGGTCGCTGGTCAGGACCACCGGCAAACGCACGGCGGGCAAAGGCCTGGTCTCGGCGACGTCGCTACGGCAACGGCTCGCGTCGATGGCGGAAGCCGACCGGCACCAAGCGCTGTCCGACCTGATCTCCACGCAGATTTCGGCGGTACTCGGGCTCGGGTCGGCTGATGCGGTGCAGCCGAACCAGATCTTCCGCGAGCTCGGGTTCGACTCGCTGTCCATCCTGACCCTGCGAAACCGTCTGAACTCGGCGACAGGCCTGCGTCTGGACACCTCGTTGATGTTCCACCAGTCGACACCGGACGACCTGATCCAGCACCTCGAGCAGGCACTGCTCGAGAAATGACGCGGCAGAGGAGACGAGGAGACGAGGAGACGAGGATGCACCCACCGTTTACGCAGTCCCAGCGCGTCGTTGACCCCACGGGACGTGGTTATCTGCTGCTCGAGTCGCATCCGGCCGGATGCTTTCGCAGCGTCGAGCTGATGCGGGCCGAGGTGCCGGCCCCTGAGAAGCCACCGGCGCGACGGCCGACGGTGCTGGTGATCGGGTCGAGCGCGGGCTATGGCCTGGCGAGCACGATCGCCGGGCTGGTGCGGTACGGCATCGACGGCGTGGGCATCGGCCTGGAGCGGCCGGCCGGGCATCGCAGTGCGACTGCGGGGTGGTACCGCACCATCGCCACCGACGCGATCGCCCAGGAGCTCGGGTCGGACTTCTCGTTCCTCAACGCCGACGCGTTCGCCGACACCACCAAGACCGAGGCGCTGGATCTGCTGGCCGAGCGGTTCGGCGGCGTGGACCACCTGATCTACAGCGTGGCCGCGCCCCGGCGCACCGATCCACGGAGCGGCAGCACCTACCAGTCGGTGCTCAAGCCGCTCGGCAAGCCGTACAGGACCCGGAACCTGGAGTTCGCCGACGACGGTGCCGCAAACCTGCGCGAGGTCACTGTCGACCCGGCGAACGAAGCCGAGACCGCCGCGACAGTGCGTGTCATGGGTGGCGAGGACTGGTCCCGCTGGGTCACCGCGCTGGCGGAGCGCGGGCTGCTGCGCGACGGGTTTCGCACGGTCGCCCTCACCTATATCGGCTCGCCGCTGACCTCGGCGATCTACCGCGAGGGCACGATCGGCGCGGCCAAGGCCGATCTGGAGTCCACCGCGGGCGTCCTGACCGAGCAGCTGGCCGCGGTGGGCGGCCGCGCCTACACCTCGGTGAACGGAGCGGCGATCACGCAGGCGTTGACCGCCATCCCGGGCATCCCGCTCTATGTCGGTCTCCTCCGTGGCGTCCTGGGCGACCGTTTCCCGACCCCCATCGAGCAGTCACTCCAGTTGTGGAACCAGCTCACCGCACACGAGCCCGAGGTGGACGAGTCCGGCCGCATCCGCCTCGATCGCTGGGAGCTGTCCGAGCCGGTCCAGGCCGCCGTGGCCGAACGCTGGCAGTCGATCACCCCCGAGACCCTCACCGAGCTGGCCGACATTGCCTGGTTCCGTGCCCAGTTCCGTTCCCTGTACGGCTTCGGCGTCCCCGGCGTCGACTACACCACCCCGGTCGAGACCGACCTGTCCTGGCCGAACCCGTCGCCTCATTGACATCGCCGTCGAGGGCGTGACCGTCTCCCTCGACACCTCACGTCATCCCCCGACACCTCACGTCATCACTCGACCCGGCGCAGTGGGCGTTCCTCTTCTTCCGCGCCGGCACCATCTACGGCGGCTCGAACGAGATCCAGCGTGGCATCATCGCCGGTCGCGTGGTCGGCCTGCCGAAGGGAGCTTGAATCATGACCGATTCCCCCAAGAAGTACGGCCAGTGGGTGGCCGGCGCCTGGCGCGAGCCGGAGCAGGGTCATTACCAGATCACCAACCCGGCCACCGAGGAAGCCGTCGGCTACGCCCCCGAGGGCCACGCCGCCGAGGTCTGGGCCGCCGCTGAGGCCGCCAGGGCCGCCTTCGACGACTGGTCCCGCACCGAGCCGCGCGAGCGCGCCGCCATCCTGGAGCGCATCGGAGCCCTGATCTGCGAACGGGCCGACGAGCTGGTGCCCCTGGTGCAGGCCGAGACCGGCGCGACCAGGCGGGTGGCGAGGTCCACGGTGCTCGCCGCAGCCGACCGCTTTTGCCGCTGCGCGCGCGGCGCGCTGGAGCCCGACACCGTACCCTTCGCGCCGCACCCCGTCACCGCGAGCCCGCTCGCACCCGGCGGGCTGATCGGCGCGACGGCCGTGCGCCGTCCCGTCGGCGTCGTCGCATGCATCACCGCCCACACCTTCTCCCTCGCCCACCTCGCGGGCAAGGTCGCCCCGGCGCTCGCCATGGGCAACACCGTCATTGCCAAGCCCGCAGCGCAGGACCCACTGGGCTGCCTGGAGCTGGGCCCGATCATGAAGGAGGCCGGGCTGCCGGACGGTGTCTACAACGTGGTCTCGGGATCAGGACCCATCACGGGCGAGGCACTGGTCGCCCATTACGACACCGACATGGTCAGCTTTACCGGCTCCACCGCCGAGGGAAAGAGGATCGCCGAAGCCGCGGGCGGGCAGATGAAGCGCACCCTCATGGAGTGCGGCGGCCAGGGCGCGGCCATCCTTCTCGAGGACGCCGACGACGACACCTTCAAGTCGGCGGTCATGGCGGTCAGTTCGGCCTTCGCCGTCCACAGCGGTCAGATCCGCACGGCGCCGACCCGGATGCTCGTACACCGATCGCTGTACGAGAAGGCCGTCGCCGCACTCACCCAGTACGCGCGGGACGTGACCATCGGTGACCCCGTGGAGGACTCCACCATCGTCGGCCCGGTCATCTCCGCCGCCCAGCGCGACCGCGTCGAGGCGTACGTGGAAGGCGCCAGGCAGGAGGGCGCCCGGGTCACCGTCGGCGGCGAACGTCCGGCGCTCAAACCCGGGTTCTACGTCACCCCCGCTGTCCTCGCCGATGTCACCCCGGACATGACCGTCGCACAGGAGGAGGTCTTCGGTCCGGTGGTCGTCGTGCTCCCCTTCGACGACGAGGACGAGGCGGTGCGGATCGCCACCGGCACCCCGTACGGCCTCCACGACTACGTCTTCTCGGGCGACACCGCCCGCGCCTGGCACCTCGCGGCCCGCCTGCGCAGCGGCAACGTCGGCATCAACACCGCACAGCGCCACCCCGAGACGCCCTTCGGCGGCTCCGCCGGGCTGCACGCGTACAGCGAACTCCAGTCGGTCGTCTGGCCGTCCTGAGCCGGGAGGTGAAGAAACAGTGCGAGGCGTCGTCCTCGACGGCGAACAGCCGCACCTCGCGGAGGGCCCGCAATCCGCGCCCCGGGCCCCGGCGAGGTCGTCGTCGGCATCCGGGCGGCCGGGCCCTGTCACAGTGATCTGCCAGTGACCTGCCAGTGATCGACGCCACCGTCCTGTTCCCGCCGCCGGTCACCCTCGGCCATGAGGGCGACCGGCGGCGGGCCGTGACCCGTGTCGCGCCCGGCGGCCATGTGGGCGACCGGCGGCGGGCCGTGACCCGTGTCGCGCCCGGCGGCCGCGTGGCCTCTCCACCATCGCCGACCGGGGTACCCGCGCCGGGTGCCACCGCGGCCGGCCACCATGTGCCGTGGCTCCTTCGGCAATCCGGAGCGGCCCTTCGGCTGCGGCGGCGAAAAGCTCCGGAAGTTCGGCCGCCAACTCCGCCTTCGCCGAACGCACCACACGGTCACGGCCCGCCAGGCGATGCCCGGCCCCGGCGCGGGAAGCGCGAGGTGCGCCTGCATGCTGCCATGGGCGATCCGACGGCTATCCCTGGCCGCGCGACTGTCCGGCGGGGCTGCTTCCATCCGATGCTTGAGGTGCCGCCGCGGCGGCGTCCTTCGTGCGCAGGCCCGGGATCAGCACCGCCGCCACCGCCAGGTGAATCAGGGCCAGCGCGGCCCGGGTGCCGCCGTCCATGCCGTCGCCGGTCAACGGCAGGAAGGAGATGGCCAGTACGGCGACGGCCACCCCGGTCCAGACGACGCGGGCGCGCCGTAACCAGAACCGCTCCAGGGCGGCCAGCAGCCCCCAGCCGGCGAGGGCCGCCAGCAGGGCGACCGACGCCACCGGCACCGCGCCGATGTCGAGCGACTGCTCGTCGGAGATGATCCGCAGCCTGTGCCCCAGCACCGGGTCCGCGACCAGCCACACCAGGACAGGCGCCAGGACCGCGAGGCCCGTGACCGTCAAGCGTCGTTTGCGCGTGCTCACTTGCCACCGCCCATGTGCGCGCCGTGCAGGAAGAGCTCCACGAGTTCCTGCGTGGTCAGCTCCGGTTCGTCCTCCATGTACGGCTGGGTGAAGAGCAGCCCGAAGAAGAGGGCCGCGATCTGCTCCGGCGGCTGGCGCAGCGCGGCCTTGTCGGGCTCCAGCAGCTCCGCGAGGGCCGCACGGATGCGGGTCGTCGACTCGTCGCGGCCCGCGCCGCGCACCGTGCCGGGGTGCTTGCCGCTGCGGTGCCCGGAGGCGTGCAGGGAGCCGGCGATCGCGCCCATTCGGGACAGGTGCGCCTGCAGGGACTGGGCCGCCTCCGCGAGCCGGTCGGGCAGCGGCTGGGACACCTCGATCGCGCCTAGTTCGCGGACCGCGTGTTCGGGGGAGAGAGCCTCCGCCAGGCAGGCTTGCAGCAACTCGTCCTTGTCGGCGAAGACCCGGAAGATCGTGCCCTCGCCGATGCCCGCGGCGCGGGCGACCTTCGCGGTGGTGACCGCGGCGCCGTACTCGGCGATCAGCGGGATCGCGGTCTGGATGATCATCGCGCGCCGCTGCTCCGGCGACATGCCTGGAGCGCGACGGCGGGGGGTCTGGTTCTGCCCGGGGGCTGTCATGACCGCGAGAGTACGGAGTGAGTACTCACTCTGTCAATGAGTGAGTACTCACTCCGGCACTCCTTTCTCGTACTCGGTCGCCCTTCGGCCAGGCGGCGACAACCAGGTGGGCCTGCCGCCGGCCGCGGAGACTGCGACGGTCTCGGGTGGGCCTGGAAGGCCCCGGGGCGGGTGGCCCGCGGTCAGCGGGTGACCGTGAACCGGGAGGTGCGGGGCGCGAACTCCGTGTCGCCGTCCTTGGCTGTCGCGAGGGTCGAGATGTGCCAGGTGCCTTCCGTCAGTTCGGCTGCCTCCGCCTTGGTGACCTTGAGGGTGTAGGTGCAGCGGGACGCCGTGTCCGAGGTGCCTCGGCAGGTCGCGTTCTCCGTGGACCTCATCTCCGTCGCGGTCGGTTCGAGCCCCGAACTCGCCGGCCAGACCAGGACCTTCAGGCCGCGGATGCCGGAGTCGTCGCGGACGTCCGCGGTGAAGGTGAGGGAGCCGGTCAGGTCGGCGGACGGCGGTACGTAGCGGGCCGAGGTGTTTTCGACGGTCAGCTTCCTGGCCGTCTCCGTCGAGGCGATGGCGAGGCCGGCGGCGGCGACTCCGCCGAGGGCCACGACGCCGACGACGGACGACACGAGAACGCGCTTGGACATGGAAGATCCCCCGGAGAAGAGAAGAAGAGGAGAGTGGAGGAGGGCAGGGGGCGGGAGGCACGATCGGTACTCGGACGAGCCGGCCGCCGGTCCCTTCCTCGATGTGATCGAGCCTAGGCGCGCCGGGTCCCGTGGTCCTCGGGCCGCGGGATGAACGCCGTCTCGAACCGGAGGTGGAGAGCGGCTCCACGCCGCCCATCTCCCCCTGTATCCCAGGTAGGAGGACGAAATCCGCCTCCAGCCGGAGGGGGCCGTTCACCTGCGCCCCTAGCCTGGGTCAGTCATGAACCGAAACGACGACCGGCTGCTCCCGGTCCTGCTGACCTGCGTCCAGGCCGTGGTGTGGCCCGGGGCGGAGCTGGTGCGGGGGGACGTACCGCCCGCGTCCGCGCTCCTGGTGGCCGCGCTGGTCGCCGGGCCGGTGACGGCGGCTCTCGCGCTCCGTCGGGCCCGTCCCGTGGTGGCTCTCATGCTGGTCGCCGCAGCCTGTGCGCTGGGTGCCGGGCCGTTGCCCGTCGGCGCGATGGCGGTCCTCGGGACCGCGGGGGTCGCGCTGGCCCTGTTCACGGTGGCGACCGAACGCGACACCTTCACCGCCGTGCTGTGTGTCGTCGCCCTCGCCGCCTGGCAGCTTCTCCAGAACCTCAGCCTGCACGGGCTCAGCGACCGCGACGGGCTCGACCTCGTCCTGACCGCCCTGCTGTACGCCACCGCGTGCGGCACCGGTCTGCTGGCGCGGCGCACCCGTCGCGCACGAGGGACGGCCGAACGGATGCTGCGGCGCGCCGAAACCGAGCGCCACCGCCTGCCGGCGGCCGAACGGCGGCGTATGGAAAGGGAGTTGCACGACGTCAGCGCACATCATCTGACGGCCGTCGTGGTCACGGCGGGAGCGGCGCTCGGGCTGCGCGACCGTCGCCCCGAACTGGCCGCGGGAGCCCTGGAGTTCGCTGCCGAGACCGGGCGGGAGGTGACCCGCGCGCTGGGCGCTGTGCGGGCTCCGGCTCCCTCGCGCGAGGAACCGGCGTCTCCGGAGGAGCGGCTGCGGGCGCTGGTCGCGGGGTTTCGCCGGCTGGACCAGCGGGTGGAGTGCGCGATCGACCCGCTGCCGGACGGTGCCGTGGCGGACGCGGCGTACGGCATCGTGCGCGAGGCGCTCACCAACGTCGCCCGGCACGCCCCCGGTGCCGCGACGACGGTCCTGTGCCGGTACGGCGACACCCGCGCCGAGGTCGTGGTGACGAGCACGGCGCCGCCGGACGGTGCCGCGGCGCATGGCGCGGGCCTCGGTTCGGGGCGCGGCCAGGGCTTCCTGCGGTCCCGGGCACGGGAGGCAGGCGGCACGCTGACCAGCGGTCCGACGGCCGAGGGGGGCTGGGAGGTGCGGGCGGTGCTGCCCGGCCGTTCCGCCGCGCCGGTGGAGGCGTCCGTGCCGGGGAGTTACCGTCTCGCCCAGGTGACGGCCGCGGTCGGGCTGTGCGTACAACCGCTGCTGCCG
This sequence comes from Streptomyces sp. ID05-39B, assembly GCF_033794725.1. Classification (NCBI taxonomy): domain Bacteria; kingdom Bacillati; phylum Actinomycetota; class Actinomycetes; order Kitasatosporales; family Streptomycetaceae; genus Streptomyces; species Streptomyces sp. ID05-39B. The sequence continues at coordinate 9,677 of NZ_JARGEF010000182.1, forward strand.
GTGCTGGTCGTCCGGTCGCAGACCACGTCGAGCGGGTCGCAGGTGTCGGCCGGCGTGCTGTTCGCGCTGCTGGCGGCGGCCCAGGCCGTCGCGCTGCTGTGGCTGCGGCGGGCGCCGCGCGCCGCGCAGGGCGTGCTGCTCGGTGTGGCCCCGTTGTGGCCGGTGGCGATGGCAGTGGGGCAGTACGCGGGTCCGGTCCTGCTGCCGCTCGCGTTGGGCGTGCTCGCCACGTGCGTGGCGCTCGCCGCGGACGCGGACGCGGCAGGCGCGGACGTAGACGTAGACGCGGACAGGGATGGGGCCGTGTCGGGTCGCGGTCCGCACACGCGGCGGCGGTCCTGGGTCCTCGCGTCGGCCGCCGTCGCCGTGCACGCCGTCGCGATGAGCGTCGCCGTCCTGGACCGTGGCACGGAACTCCCCGACTGGACGGTCCCCGTGGGCGCGACGGCCGGGGTGGCGCTGGTGATGGGCGCGGCCCGGTGGGCGGGAGCCGTGCGTGGGCGGCGGGAACTGGTCGCCCGCGGAGCGCGGGAGGAACGGCTCGCCGCCTGGACCGAGGAGGCCGTACGGGACGCGTGGGCCGAGCGGCGCCGGATCGCCGCCGGTCTGGAGACCACGGTGCTGGCGCGCGCCGCGGACATGGTCGCGGAGGCGGAGGCGGGCCGCCTCGACACGGCCGCCACCCGTGCCCGCGAGGCCCTCGCCGCGATGCGCGCGCTGCTCGACACGGTCCGGGCGGGGGAGCCGGGGCCGGACGGGCCCGAACTACGGCCGCAGCCCACCCTCCAGGCGCTCGACCTGCTCGCCCGGCAGTGCCGGGCCACCGGCCGCGAGGTGGAGATACGGCTCACCGACCGGGTGCCCGAACGGCTGCCCACCGCCGTGGACCTGGCCGCCTATCACGCCGCCGAGACGGTGCTCGCGGCCGGCGGGGAGGAGCCCGCGGTGGTCGAACTCGACGTCGAGGGCGACACGTTGACCCTGACGGCCACCGGTGTGCCCCGCGCCGGGTGTCCCGCCGTACGGCAGCGGCTGGCGGCGCGGGTCGCGGCGCTGGGCGGCGACCTGACCGTGGAGGAACCGGGCGCGGTACGCCTCCGGTTGCCGCTCGCGGGGGCGCGGGTTCCCGAGCAGGCCGGCCGGAGCGGCCACGAGGAGGGAGCGCGATGAGCCTCAGGGTGCTGGTCGTCGACGACCAGGGCGTCGTACGGGCCGGGTTCGCCGCCGTCATCGACGCCGAGGAGGACATGACGGTCGTCGGCGAGGCCGGTGCGGGCGCCGAGGCGGTGCGGCTCGCCGGGGAGCTGGCACCCGACGTGGTCGTCATGGACGTACGTCTGCCGGACCTGGACGGCATCGCCGCCACCCGGATCATCACCGGCTGGCAGAACGCGCCCCGGGTACTGGTACTCACCGCCTTCGACCTCGACGCCTACGTCTTCGAAGCCCTGCGCGCCGGCGCCTGCGGCTTCCTGCTCAAGGACGTGCCCGCCGCCGAACTTCTTCGCGCGATACGGGTGGTGGCCGCCGGGGAGAGCGTGCTGACCCCCGCGGCGACCCGCCGTCTCATCGGCCACTACGCGTCCGGAACGCGCCCCGCGTTCCGGCCGGGGAGCGGCCCCCACGATCCGGCCGGTCTGACAGGTCTGACGGGTCTGACCAGCCGCGAACGGTACGTCCTCACCCTGGTCGCCTCCGGACTCGACGACGCGGAGATCGCCGGGCAGCTCGGCACCACCGCCCGGACCGTGAAGTCCCACGTCGACGCACTGCTCCGCAAACTCGGGCTGCGGGACCGGGTGCAGGCGACGATCCTCGCCTACGACCTCGGCCTCGCCCGCGCGAACCTGCCCGGCACCCACATCTGACCGGCACCCACATCTGACCGGCCACTGCCTGGCCACCCCCGCCCGTCTACCCACCAAGGAGTCCCGCGTGCCCCATACCGGTACCGGTTCAGGCCGATCCCTTCCCCGCCGACTGCGCCACGTGCTCGGTGACGTCATCGCCCTCGGCTACCTCGCCGTCTGTGCCGGCCTGCTCGTGTGGGCGATCGTGGTGACCGCGGCCGACGACTCGGGCGAGTCCATGGCGGGCGTGATCCCGCTGCTCGCCACCGCCCCGGGGAGCCTGCTGTTCCTCGCGCTGCCCGACGGCGGCGGGATGCTGCTTCTCGCCGTCGTGCTCGGCGCGCTGATCAACGCGACGGTCATCGGCTGGTGTTCGCGCGCGCTGCGCCGCGGCGGCGGGCGAGGGACGACGGCTTCCTGACCGCGGATGCCGGGAGGGAACGCGTGACCGCGACGAGAACGACGTCCTCCCGTCAGAGACCCGCATCCCTCAGAGACGCGCGTTGCCTCGAAGACCCGCATCCCCCTCCCCCCGGCGGGGCACGATCAGGCCGGTCTCGTAGGCGACGACGACCGCCTGCGCGCGGTCCCGGAGGCGGAGTTTGGCGAGGATGCGGGCCACATGGGTCTTCACGGTCGCCTCGCTGAGGTGGAAGAGGGCGGCGAGTTCCGTGTTGCTGAGGCCACCGCCGAGGGCCTGGAGAACCTCCCGTTCGCGTGGGGTGAGGACCGAGAGGTCGCGGTGCAGGGCGACCGTACCGGAGCCGTGGGCGACGAAGCGTTCGACCAGGCGGCGGGTGATGGCGGGGGAGAGCAGCGCGTCGCCTGCGCGGGTCAGCCGTACGGCCGCGACCAGGTGTTCCGGCGTGATGTCCTTGAGGAGGAAGCCGCTGGCGCCCGCGGTGAGGGCGGCGTAGACGTAGCGGTCCAGGTCGAACGTGGTCAGCATGACGACGCGGGGCGGCGGGTCGGGCATCGTGCCGGACAGGATGCGCCGGGTGGCTTCCAGGCCGTCCGTGCCGGGCATGCGGATGTCCATCAGCACCAGGTCGGGGCGGGTGCGGTGGACCGCCTCGACGGCCTGGTCCCCGTCGGCGGCCTCGGCGACGACGTCGATCCCGTCGGCCGCAAGGATCATGCCGAAGCCGGTGCGGACCAGCGCCTGGTCGTCGGCGATCACGACGCGGAGCGGCACGGTCATCGCATCGGTCATCGGATCGCCCATCGGCTCGGTCATGCAGGTTCCACGGTCGGGAGGACCGCGTCCACGCGGTAGCCGCCGGTGGGGCGACCGCCCGCGCTGAGCGTGCCGCCGTGCAGGGCCACGCGTTCGCGCAGGCCGGCCAGACCCCGGCCGGTGCCGGTGCGGGCCGACGGGGAGGCCGCCCCACCGGTGTCGGTCACCACCACATGCAGGGCGTCAGGAGTGTGCTCCAGAACCACCCTGACCGTGGCACCCGCCGCGTGTTTCACCGTGTTCGTCAGCGCCTCCTGCACCACGCGGTACGCGGCGAGGCCGACGCCCGCGGGCAGCGGCACCGGGGTACCGGTGACGGTCAGTTCGACGGGGACGCCGGTGGCGCGGACCCGGCCGACCAGCGCCGGGACCTGGGACAGACCGGGCAGCGGGGTCAGATCGGCGTCGTCCTCCCCGCCCACGCCCACGTCTGTCTCGGGCTCCTCCCCGGCCGGCGTCAACAGGCCCATGACCTGCCGCAGTTCGGCCATCGCCGTGCGCCCGCACGCCTCGACGGCCAGCAGCGCCTCGCGGGCCCGGTCGGGCGCGGCGTCCATCACCTTGCGGGCCGCGCCCGCCTGGATCACCATCACGCTCACATTGTGGGTGACGATGTCGTGCAACTCCCGTGCGATACGGGCCCGTTCCCGGAGGTACGGCGCGGGGCCGCCCGCCCTCGACGACGTCACGCTGAGCGTGCGGGCGGGCGAGGCGCTCGCCGTCGTAGGGCCGTCGGGCAGCGGCAAGTCGACGCTGCTCAATCTCATCGCCGGCCTGGACCGGCCCAGCGCGGGCAGCGTCACGGTCGGCGGGGTGCGGGTGGACCAACTGAACGAGACGGGCTCGGCGCGCTACCGGCGGGACCGGATCGGCATGGTCTTCCAGTTCTTCAACCTGCTGGACGATCTGACCGTGCACGACAACGTGCTGCTCCCCGCCCAGCTGGCCGGGATGCCGCGGGCCGAGGCGCGGGGACGGACGGCGGAACTGCTGCGGCACCTCGGCATCGAACGGCACGCCGCCGCCTACCCCGGCCGGCTGTCCGGCGGTGAGCGCCAGCGGGTCGCCGTCGCCCGCGCGCTGATGAACCGGCCCGCGCTGCTGCTGGCCGACGAGCCCACGGGCGCGCTGGACACCGCCTCCGGCGAGCAGGTCCGCGAGCTGCTCACCGGGCTGAACGCGGACGGCCAGACGATCGTCCTGGTCACCCACGACCTCGCGCTGGCACGGTCCTGCGCGACGAGGACCGTGGAACTCGTCGACGGGCGGGTCGTCCGGGACAGCGGAACCGTGCCGGGTCACCGCCAGGCGTTGACCTCATGAGCCCCCTCGGCCGGGTCGTCCGCGCCGGAGTGGCCCGCCGTCGCGTCCAGACCGCCGTGCTGGTGCTGACCACGCTCATGGCGGTGACCGCGTCCGTCCTCGCCGTCGGCCTGCTGGTCGCGGCGCGCGCCCCCTTCGACCGGGCCTTCGCCGCACAGCAGGGGGCCCATCTCAGTGGGCAGTTCGACGCTACGAAGGTGACCGCCGAGCGGCTCGCGCGGACCGCCGACGCGGCCGGGGTCGCGGCCGTGGCGGGCCCGTTTCGGACCGTCCCCGTGCGGGCGCGGACCGCCTCGGACAGCGCAGTCCTCCCGGCCGGCGTGGATCTGCCGTCCTTCACCGTCGTCGGCCGGGCGGATCCCGGCGGCCCGGTCGACCGGGTCCGGACGGTCGAGGGCAGGTGGGCCACCCGGCCGGGCGAGATCGTGCTGGCCGACGGCGCGCTGCCCGCACCTCTCGGCACACAGCTGGCCCTGCCGGACGCGCCGGCCGCGCCCACCCTGACCGTGGTCGGCATCGCCCGCTCGGTGACCGGCACCGCCCAGGCCTGGGTGACCCCGGCCCAGGCCGAGACGCTGGCGGCGGCGGACGGCACGGCGGCCGGGTACGACATGCTCTACCGCTTCCGCCACGCGCAGACGGACGCCGACGTGGCCGCCGGCCGCGCCGCGATCACGGCGGCCCTACCGCGCGACGCGCTGAGCGGATCGCGGTCCTACCTCACCGTCGAGCAGGAACGCACCGCGAACGCGCGGGCGTTCGTCCCCTTCCTGGCCGCCTTCGGTGTGCTCGGGCTGCTCCTTTCGGTCCTCGTCGTCGGCATCGTGATCAGTGGCGCGGTCGGCGCGGCCACCCGCCGCATCGGCATCCTCAAGTCCCTCGGCTTCACCCCGGCCCAGGTCGTCCGCGCCTACGTCGGCCAGGCGCTGCTGCCGGCGGCGGCCGGCTGCCTCCTCGGGCTGGCCCTCGGCAACGCGCTGGCCGTCCCGGTCCTCGGCGAGGTCGGTGAGGCCTTCGACGCGCCGGTGACGACGATCCCCCTGTGGATCGACGTCGTGGTGCCCGCCGGGGCCCTGTTCCTGGTCGCGGGCGCGGCCCTGCTGCCGGCGTTGCGCGCGGGCCGGCTGCGCACCGTCGCGGCGCTCGGGACCGGCCGCACGGAGGGCGGGAAGCCAAAGCCGGCCCGGTCGGTGAGGCGGCTCACGGGACGGTTGCCCCTGCCCCGCGCGGTCGGCCTCGGCCTGGCCGACCCCTTCGCCAGGCCCGCCCGTTCGGGCACCATGGCGGCGGCCGTCGCCTTCGGCGCCGTATGCGTCACCTTCGCGGTCGGGCTCGCCCTCTCCCTCGGGGTCGTCCAGTCGGGCCGCATGCTCAACTCGGCGGGATCCGTCGTCGTACAGACCGGGGGAGGGTCCGGTCCGCCCGGTGCCCAGGTGGTGCACGCGGGCACGGAGGCGGAGACGCCGAAGGCCGACCCCGAGAAGATCGCAGCGATACTCCGGGCGCAGAAGGGGACCGGCCGGTTCTACGGCACGGCCGGCGCCGAGGTGAGCGTGCGGGGCATCACCGGGGCGACCACCGTGGTGGCGTACCAGGGAGACTCCGCGTGGGGCGCTCCCCGGACGGTCTCGGGCCGCTGGCTCGGCGGTCCGGGGGAGGCGGTCGTCACCCAGCGGTTCCTCGACGCCGCCGGCATCGCGGTCGGGGACACAGTGCGCCTGACGGAAGGGGGACGGCACGTCTCGGTGCGGATCGTCGGCAAGGCGTTCTTCACCGAGGGCGAGGGCATGGCACTCCTCACCTCCACCTCCACCCTTGCCGACCTGGGACTGGACGCGCGACCCGGCCGCTACGACGTGGAGAGAGAAGCCGGCACGGACCTCGCCCCTTATCTCGCCTCGCTGCGAGGCGAATTGGAGGCCCTGGGCGCCATCGCGCAGGCGAACACCGAGGGCTCCTCCAGCGTGATCGTGGCCATGGACGCGCTGATCGGGATGCTCACCCTGATGCTCGTGGCGGTCGCCGGCCTGGGCGTCCTCAACACGGTCGTCCTCGACACCGGGGAACGCATTCGTGACCTGGGCATCCTCAAGGCCCTCGGGATGACGCCCCGGCAGACCGTCACCATGGTCGTCACCTCGGTCGCCGGAACCGGCCTGCTCGCGGGCCTCGCCGCCGTTCCGGCCGGGGTCGCCCTGCACCACTGGATCATCCCGCTCATGGGCGACGGCGTCGGCATGGACCTGCCCACCGCGGCCCTCTCCGTCTACGACCCCCAGCACCTGGCCCTGCTCGCCCTCGGCGGCCTGGTCATCGCGGTAGCGGGCGGCCTGCTCCCGGCGAGCTGGGCGGCGAGAACGGACACGGCCACGGCGCTGCGATCCGAATGAGGCACCACGCGAGGCCGGCCGCGAAAGCGCACCCGATGGCTCGGCGGGGTTCGGCGGGCGAGCGTGAACCGGCCGGCCCTCGGCGGCCGATGCGCCCGCGGACGGTGTCGCGACCGACCCGCCTGGGCAGGCCTCCGATCGTCCGACGCGGCCCAACGGAGCGCTGCCGGACGGGCGTCGAGGCGCGGGCCCCGGTCGGTCACCTCCGCCGGCCGAGGCCCACACGCGCCTCCGGATCCGGCCGCGGCGGCGACACTCCCCCGAGCAACGCGATGTACGCGCGCACCGTCGGGCCAGATCCGATGTTGTGATCACATCAGGTCGCACCAACGAATCGCTAACATGTGGCCAACGGTTCTCCGCCTCATCGCAGCCGTCGGCACAGCCGTCGTCGCAGGTCGCCTGGCTCAAAGTCGCCGGGGGAGCGCGGAAGGCAGCCGGAACGCTAGCGGATTCCTGCGGGAACCGTCAGGGACAGGATGGCGGAATACCGACGTGCCGGGGGCGGAAATCCGCCAGATCGGTGGGGGTGTACGCCGTGGGGCGCGACCGGGGACGGACGCGCGGAAGGGCGAGGGTCGGCGTGATGCGGCGGTACGGGCTGCGGTTCGGACTGCTGGGCCCACCGGTCCTGTATGACGCCGCGCCGGTTCCGTACGACAGCGCCCCGGTTCCGTATGCCGCCGCCCCGGTTCTGCACGACACCGCCCCAGTCCCGTACGACCTGTCTCTTATAAACTACTCCGATCCCCCGAGACAGGCAGAAACTAGAATTCCATCTTTTGCTTGGAAAAAAAAAATAATAAAAAAACAGAAACATCAGAGACTAAGCATAAATAACAGAATACGAGAAAGAAAATAT
>NZ_JARGEF010000183.1:0-17187 GCF_033794725.1 Streptomyces sp. ID05-39B
CCTCCGGTCCCGTCGGGGCGTGCGGGGGTCCGGGGTCGTCGCCCTCAGGCACGATTCCCCCGGACCACTCCCGTCGCGGGACGGTTCTACGCTCCCGCGGGCTGTCGTACGTTCGCCCGTACCCAGTTCACGATCGACGCCGTGGTCGCACCGGGGGTGAAGATCTCGGCGACGCCCTTCTCCTTCAGCGGGGCGATGTCCGCCTCGGGGATGATCCCCCCGCCGAAGACCAGGATGTCCGCCGCGTCGCGCTCCTCCAGGAGCGCGATCACGGCGGCGAAGAGCGTGTTGTGCGCCCCCGACAGGATGGACAGACCGATCGCGTCGGCGTCCTCCTGGATCGCGGTGTCGACGATCTGTTCGGGGGTCTGGTGGAGGCCTGTGTAGATGACCTCCATACCGGCGTCGCGCAACGCGCGCGCGATCACCTTGGCCCCGCGATCGTGGCCGTCGAGCCCCGGCTTGGCCACCACCACGCGGATCGGACCGGCTGCCACACCCATCACTGCCTCCATGAAGCGACTACATCCATCCGTACCGATTCCCTGCGTACCGAGAGGTACCACCACACCGGCCGGGGAAGTGAACGAACGTTATCGCCAGCATCCCGCAACCGGCGGTTTTACGGTGCGCACCGAGGGGGAAATCACACAGTGGGACACGTTCACCCAACGCGGTTTCCTCTCCCCCGCCGGGGAACCCGGGGAAACCAGCGCAACGGGAGCCGCAACGAGGTCGCCGCACCGCCGCGTCGCAGACCGCGCGCCGTGGCGATGTGGCGCATCGGCGCAGGCTCGACGGGCAGGCAGGACCGGGTCGTCGACGTCAGGAGCGCAGGGAGCACACCGCTCACCCCACCGCACCAGCCCTTCGCGCACCGCCGACCGCCTCCGCCGCGACTTCCACGAGGGCACACGGGGGACAGAGCCGTCCTCAGCGTGCCGACAGGAGGTCGGCCATGCAGGTCACCCGGGCCCTGGAGCCCTTTCTTCCGTTCCGTCTCTGCCGGCGTCTGCTGCCGAGCGGGCTGATGGGACTCTCCGTGACGCTCCTCAAGGCCACCGCCCTGGAGATCGCCATCCTCACGGGTCATCTCCTCCTGTATCCGTCCGGCATCGCGCAGGAGCGCCGCGCCGGCCCGCCCGCGCTCCCGGCCGGTGGCACCGAAGGGGCCGGGGACCCGGCGCGGCTGCCGACCCAGGCCCCGCCCCCGGTGATCCTCCTGCACGGCTTCATCGACAACCGTTCCGTGTTCGTCCTGCTGCGCCGCAGCCTCGGCCAGCACGGCAGACACCGCGTGGAGTCACTCAACTACTCCCCGCTGACCTGTGACATCCGGATCGCCGCCGAACTGCTCGGCCGGCACATCGAGGAGATCTGCCAGCGCACCGGCAGCAGCCAGGTGGATGTCGTGGGCCACAGCCTCGGCGGGCTGATCGCGCGCTATTACGTGCAGCGGCTGGGCGGCGACACGCGGGTGCGGACGCTGGTCATGCTGGGCACCCCGCACTCCGGGACCCAGGTAGCGCCGCTGGCGAACGCCCACCCGATCGTGCGGCAGATGCGCCCCGGCTCGGAGGTCATCGAGGAGCTGTCGCGGCCGGCGCCCGGCTGCCGGACGCGGTTCGTCAGTTTCTGGAGCGACCTCGACCACCTGATGGTGCCGCTGGAGACCGCCCGCCTCGACCACCCCGACCTCCTGACGGAGAACGTGCAGGTGAGCGGCATCGGACATCTCGCCCTCCCGGTGCACCCGGCCGTCGCGACCGGCATTCGCCAGGCCCTCGACGGCGACGGGACGGCGGCCGACGCCACGCCCGGCACGCCCGCCTCGCACACCGGCGATCTGACGGTCGCCTGAGGACACCCGACGAATGTCCAGGAGACGCCACAAGGCGTTCCTGACGAGACACCTGACGCCACTTCCGGTCACAAAGAGACACACGGCGACATAACAGCCGTCCACCACAGTCGACTTACAGCGCCCCCACAGCACCACGACAGTCGTTCGACCTCGAACAGACTTCGAACATAGGGCCAAACTCGCGCCCGCCCTCCCCCGAAACAGGGCCGAATGCCCCTTTCCCGCGGGCATGAAACCTGCGGAAGATTGTCGTGCCCGCATACCGGCGGGTACAGTCGCCGCACTGCTCTGGCAGCCCCTGTTGTCGAGGCGAGAGAGAAGTTGGTGAACGATCGTCACCCGTCGGGGACCATGACCACCCCGGCCCCGGCTTCCGACGCCGACTCGGCGCACCAGGCGTCGTACGGCTCCCCGGAAGCCCAGTACGGCGACTTCACCACGTACCACGGCTACGACTCCGGCACGTACGACACCGGCGCGCACACCACGGGTCACTTCACGGCCGATCCCCTCTTCGGCGACATGCCGGGCGACGGCGCATCGACCGCCCCGGCCGGGGCGTACGACGCCACGCAGTGGGCCACGGGCAGCCACCAGACCCTGAACCACGACCCGTACGCGGCCCAGCACCACGCCGCCTATGACACGGGCGCCTACGACACGACGGCCTGGTCCACGGATCCGCAGCAGCTGGCGGGCGTCCCGCCGCAGGCCACCGCCCCCGACGTCAGCGGTCAGTGGGACGCGAGCGCCTGGCTCCAGCCCGACGCGTCGGGCACCCCGGCCGACGGGACCCAGCAGTGGGAATGGGGCACGCAGGCCTTCGACACCGGCGCCTACGACGCGACGCAGTGGAACTCCGACGGCGCCGGCGCAGACACCACGGAGAACGGCGACGGCGACGACGAGTACGGGCAGCAGGCCGAGGTCCCCTTCGATCAGCAGGCCACCGCCACGTTCGAGCAGGTCGGGCGCCCCGAATCCGCCCCCGCCGACGGTGAGCCGGCCGACGGCACCCCCCTCCTGGACGAGCAGGAGGAAGCCGCCCCGGCCCCGCTCGGGCGGGCGGCGACCCGCAACGCGAACCGCTCTCGCCGCCGCGCCCCCGCGAAACGTTCCGCGCTGCTGACCGTGGCCGTGCCCTCGGCGTGCGTCATGGGTGTGGCCGGTATCGCGGCGGCCTCGGTCGGCACGCTGACCGGCGGCGACGACCACGACACCACGGCCTCCGCCTCGGCCTCCGAAGCGCAGGCGGTGAAGCCGTCCGCCGCGAACAACAAGCTGGACACCCAGCTCCAGACCCTCACCGCCGAGGCCGACGACTTCGCCGACCGGGCCAGCCGTACGCAGGAACGCATCGACCTCAAGGCGCAGCAGGAAGCCGAGAAGAAGAAGGCGGCGGCGGAGGCGGCCCGCAAGGAGCGGCTGCGCCCCAAGTACGCGCTGCCTGTCTCCAACCACGGCCTGAGCGCCTACTACGGCCAGGCCGGCATCAACTGGATGTCCCAGCACACCGGCATCGACTTCCCGGTGTCCTACGGCACCACGGTGATGGCGGCGACCGACGGCACCGTCCGCACCCAGTGGAACAGCGCCTACGGCAACATGATGATCGTCACGGCGAAGGACGGCACGGAGACCTGGTACTGCCACCTCTCCAGCTACCGCGTCTCCTCCGGTACGACGGTGAAGGCCGGCGACCCAATCGCGTACTCCGGGAACTCCGGCAACTCCACCGGGCCGCACCTGCACTTCGAGGTCCGGCCGGGCGGCGCCTCCGCCGTCGACCCGCTGCCGTGGCTGCGCAGCCACGGACTCGACCCGACGTAGGACCGCACGACTTCACCGATGAGCCCTCGGCGTCGACGCGATCGACTCGACGCCGGGGGCTCATCGCATGCCGACTACAGCTTCTCCACCGGCGCGTAGCGCAGCAGCAGCCGCTTCGGCTTGGCCTCGCCGAAGTCGACGGTCGCCTCCGCGTTGGCGCCCGTGCCCTTCACGCCGACGACCGTGCCGAGGCCGAACTGGTCGTGGGTGACCCGGTCGCCGACGGCCAGGGAGACCACCGGCTTCTCCGAGGTGCGCCGCGTGGCGAAGCCGGACCCGCCGGCCGCCGAGGACCGCGAACGGGACGACGACAGCGAGGCCGCCACCCCGGACACCGGACCGGCGGACACCGGCGAGGTCGCCCCGGTCCGCTTCCAGTCGACATGCACGGCCGGAATCTCCTCCAGGAACCGCGAGGGCGGGTTGTACGACGGCTGCCCCCAGGCGCTGCGCAGCGCGGAACGCGTCAGGTACAGCCGCTCACGCGCGCGCGTGATGCCGACGTAGGCGAGACGGCGCTCCTCCTCCAGTTCCTTGGTCTGGCCGAGGGCCCGCATGTGCGGGAAGACGCCGTCCTCCATGCCGGTGAGGAAGACCACCGGGAACTCCAGGCCCTTGGCGGTGTGCAGGGTCATCAGCGTGATGACACCCGAACCGTCCTCGCTCTCGTCGGGGATCTGGTCGGAGTCGGCGACCAGCGCGACCCGCTCCAGGAACTCGGAGAGCGAGCCGGTCCCCTCGCCCTCGCCGGACTCCTGCTCGAACTCCAGGGCCACGGAGGCGAGTTCCTGGAGGTTCTCGACGCGGGTCTCGTCCTGCGGGTCGGTGGAGTTCTGCAACTCGGAGAGATAGCCGGTCTGGTTGAGGACCGCCTCCAGGACCGTGGCCGGTCCCGCGCCCGACTCGACGATCGTGCGCAGCTCCTCCATCAGCGTGTTGAACCGCTGGACCGCGTTCGTGGAGCGCGCGGCCATGCCGTAGGCCTCGTCGACGCGCTTGAGGGCCTGCGCGAAGCTGATCTTCTCGCGCTGGGAGAGGGCGTCGATCATCGCCTCGGCGCGCTCACCGATGCCGCGCTTGGGCACGTTGAGGATGCGGCGCAGCGGTACCGAGTCCTCCGGGTTGGCCAGGACGCGCAGGTAGGCCAGGACGTCCCGGACCTCCTTGCGCTCGTAGAAGCGGACGCCGCCGACGACCTTGTAGGGCAGGCCGACGCGGATGAAGATCTCTTCGAAGACGCGGGACTGGGCGTTGGTGCGGTAGAAGACGGCGACGTCACCGGCCTTGGCCTCGCCCGCGTCCGTGAGGCGGTCTATCTCGTCGGCGACGAACTGCGCCTCGTCGTGCTCGGTGTCGGCGACATAGCCGGTGATGCGCGCGCCGTCGCCGGCGTTGGTCCACAGGTTCTTGGGACGGCGCGACTCGTTGCGCTCGATGACGGCGTTGGCGGCCGTGAGGATCGTCTGGGTGGAGCGGTAGTTCTGCTCCAGCAGGATCGTCGTGGCGTCCGCGTAGTCCTCCTCGAACTGGAGGATGTTGCGGATGGTCGCGCCGCGGAAGGCGTAGATCGACTGGTCTGCGTCGCCCACGACGCAGAGTTCGGCGGGTGGCAGGTCGTCCGCGCTCGGCGGCACGTCCACCGGGTGCTCGGAGGAGCCGACTAGTTCCCTGACCAGCGCGTACTGGGCGTGGTTGGTGTCCTGATACTCGTCGACGAGGACATGCCGGAAGCGGCGGCGGTAGTGCTCGGCGACGTCGGGGAAGGCGCGCAGCAGGTTGACCGTCGTCATGATCAGGTCGTCGAAGTCGAGGGCGTTCGCCTCGCGCAGCCGCGACTGGTACATGGCGTAGGCCTGGGCGAGGGTCTTCTCGAAACCGTCGGTGGCCTGGGCGGCGAAGTCCTCCTCGTCGACCAGCTCGTTCTTCAGGTTGCTGATCTTGGCGCTGAAGGACTTCGGCGGGAAGCGCTTGGGGTCGAGGTCCAGGTCGCGGCAGACCAGGGCCATCAGACGCTTGGAGTCGGCGGCGTCGTAGATCGAGAACGACGAGGTGAAGCCGAGGCGCTTGCTCTCGCGGCGCAGGATGCGCACGCACGCGCTGTGGAAGGTCATCACCCACATCGCGTTCGCCCGCGGGCCGACGAGCTGCTCGACGCGCTCCTTCATCTCGCCCGCGGCCTTGTTGGTGAAGGTGATCGCGAGGATCTGGCCCGGATGGACATGCCGCTCGGCGAGGAGGTGGGCGATGCGGTGGGTCAGCACGCGCGTCTTGCCGGAGCCGGCGCCGGCGACGATGAGCAGCGGGGTGCCGGAGTGGACCACGGCCGCGCGCTGGTTCTCGTTGAGCCCTGCCAGGAGGGCCGCCGCGTCGAGCGGCGGGCGGGGGGCGCCGTCGCGGTAGTGGGTGTCCCGGTCCGGCGGCGCGTCGAACTTCCCGCCGAACAGATCGTCCGGAACCTGTTCCGGAGAGTGATCGTCCTCGGGCGGCGGCGGGGGTTCCTCGTGGTGGCCGCGGGGGGCCTGGAGGTCCGCCAGGAAGCTGTCGTCAAAGAGGCTGCTCATCGCTCTCCGAGTCTAGGCTGCCCCACTGACAACCCGTGGCCGTCCCGGAAACATCCCGCTGCCCTCACCATCCGGGGCACCCCCGGCACCGTCGGTGACCACGGACGACGCCCCGCCCCGAGGTCACGAAAATGTATCGGGCATATCACCCACCAACCTTCACAGGGGCCACACCGGTTGGCTACCGTGCCGGGCAGGCCGTACGACCCCTTCCGGCGAACCTCGCCGGGCCGCGCGGCCTCCGCCGAGTCCGGCGCGCCCTCGCGGCCACCGGAGCCGGGGACCCACCGAGACCTTGGGGTGAATCGGCTCACTCCCCTCCGGGGAGGACGAACCGTAGGGCAACCCTTCCAGAACCCGCCCGAACCCTCCCCAGTGCCTCAAACGGCCTGGGGGTACCCCCACCGCTGACCCGGTAGGCGGAAACTGGAAGGAGTCGCCTCCCTTGGCGTCGCAGCACCGCAAGCCCCGTCCCGGGGGCACCCGCGTGGCAGGAGTACGTACACCCGCTCTCGCCACCGCCGCCCTCACCTCGGTGGCCCTGCTCTCGCAGACGGCGACCGCCGCCCCCTCCACCGACGACAAGCCGAGTGTGGAGGAGGTCGAGAAGAAGGTCGACGATCTCTACCGCCAGGCGGAGACGGCCACCGAGAAGTACAACGCCGCCAAGGAGAAGACGACCAAGCAGCGCAAGCAGGTCGACACCCTCCTCGACGATGTCGCCCAGCGTGCCCAGAAGCTCAACGACGCGCGGGAGGAACTGGGTTCCTACGCCGCCGCCCAGTACCGCACCGGCGCCTCCGCCCCGGACACGGCGACGTTCCTGCTCGCGGACACCCCGCAGGACTACTTCGACCAGACGCAGCTGATGGGCCGGATGACCGAGCGCCAGAAGGGCGCCGTCGACGACTACTTCGCCGACCAGGCGGAGACGATGAAGAAGCGCCAGGAGGCCGCCGAGAGCCTCCGGACGCTCACCGACTCGCAGACCGACCTGAAGACCGCCAAGGCCACCGTCCAGAAGAAGCTCAGCTCCGCCCGCGCCCTGCTGTCGCAGCTGACGGCCGAGGAGAAGGCGCGGCTGGCGGCGATCGAGGAGCGCAAGCGGCAGGAGGCCACCCGCAAGGCGGCCGAGCTGGCCGAGCAGCAGGCGGCGGCGAAGGCGGCGGCCCGGCAGGAGAGCGGCGACGCCTCGGGGGCAGGGTCGACGGGCACCGACACGTCGACGTCCTCACCCTCCCCGTCGCCCTCCCCCTCCACGGACTCCTCGTACGCGACCAAGGCCGAGAAGGCGCTGGCGTTCGCCCGCGCGCAGATCGGCAAGCCGTACGTGTGGGGCGCCACCGGCCCGGACTCCTACGACTGCTCCGGCCTCACCCAGGCGGCCTGGAAGGCCGCCGGCGTCACCCTGCCCCGCGTCACCTACGACCAGGTGAACGCCGGCACGACGGTCTCCCTGCCCTCCGCGCAACCCGGTGACCTGGTGTTCTTCTACGCCGACGTCACCCACGTCGGCATCTACATAGGCAACGGCATGATGATCCACGCCCCGAAGCCCGGCACGTACGTGCGCGAGGAATCGATCTACTACGACGGAGAGTCGTCGATCCACAGCGTGGTACGGCCGGCCTGAGGACTCAGGTCACTCGGGTCGATCACGTCCAGAGCACCGCGATGAAGATGTTGGCCACGGTCAGCAGACCGACCAGGCCGAACAGGGGCTTCTCCACCTTCTCGTCGTCGCGCTTCACATAGACGAGGCCGAGGATCACGACCAGCAGGGCCAGCTTCACCCCGATCTTGATGTTGTTGACGTCCTGGTCGTCGGCCTGGTTGAGGCCGACCAGGATCACGCCGGTGACCAGCATCGTCGCGGCGCCGTGCAGCATCGCGGGGACGAAGCGGGCCGTGTCCTGCCCCATCGCCTTCATCTGGGTGAGGAAGCCGCCGAGCAGCGCGGCGATGCCGATGATGTGCAGGCCGACGAAGAGGTGGATGAGTACGTCCATGAGGCCGGATGCTAGTCAGCGGCCCGGCCCCCTCCCGACACCGGCCCACCCGTGCCACCGCCTCGCATATATGCGCCATAGCAGCGCGCCACTCCGGGGCGTCCCGGATTCACCGCATCGGTCGGCCCGCCGTGCGAAGTCGACGACTTGGGACCGGCGGTACGACCACTTCCGGTCACCCGGCAGTCCGCTCCCGTCACTTCCGCACATCGCGTTACCCGACCGACACGAACAGGCCTAGCGTCCTGCCCCAGGTGACCGGCTCCCCACCGCCGCCCGGCCCAGGGGCGGCAGTCGGACACCACCGCCGAGAAGGTCCGGCGGCGCCCCGCTCCCCGTGCGGGCGTCGCCGGACGCGTCAGCCGCCCCCCGCGGCAGTACGCCCGCTCCCCCTGGCGGCCGAGGCCCGTCCCCACGGACCCGGCCGGCCCGGCGGCCGTACCGACGAGGCGGTCGACGAAAGGACGTGCAGTACCACGTGCCAGCGCACCGCAAGCCCCGTCAGCGTTCGACCGGCGGCCACACGGCCCGCACGGCAGCCACCATCGCCCTCGCCGGGGTGGCCGGCGCGACCGCCTTCGACGGGATCGGGCACGCCGAGCCGAACGCCACGCCGGCGCAGGTGAAGGCCAAAGTGGACAAGCTGTACCAGGAGGCCGAGGCGGCCACCGAGAAGTACAACGGCGCGCAGGAGAAGGCGACGGCCGCGGAGCGGCGGCTGGAGACCCTGCGGGACGAGGCCGCGCGCAAGGAGGCGCGGCTCAACACCGCCCGCGAGGCGCTGGGGACGATGGCGGCGGCGCAGTACCGCAGCGGCGGCCTCGGCGAGGCGACGCAACTGGCGCTCTCCGACGACCCCGACCAGTACCTCGACAACGCCGCCTTCGCCGAGCGCGCGGGCGTCCGCCAGTCCGCCGCCGTCACCCGCGTCCGCAAGCAGCTCCGGGAGGTCGAGCAACTGCGGGGTGCCGCCCGCGTCGAACTGACCTCGCTGGCGAAACGCAAGGCCGAGCTGAAGCGGCACAAGAAGACGATCACCGACAAGCTGGACGCGGCGCGCGCCCTGCTGAACCGGCTCACGGCCCAGGAGCGCGCCCAGGTCGTCGCGGGCACCGGCGGCGGTACGGACACCCGCGCCTCGCGGGCCTCGACGGGCGCCCGCTCCAGCCTGCCCGCGCCCGGCTCGGCCACCGCGACAGCGCCCAACTCCCGTGCGGCGGCGGCCGTCTCCTACGCCTACGCCAAGCTCGGCAGCCCCTATGTGTGGGGCGCGACCGGCCCGAACGCCTTCGACTGTTCGGGCCTCGTCCAGGCCGCGTACCGCTCGGCGGGCGTGTCCCTGCCCCGCACGACGTACGCGCAGATCGACACCGGGCGCCGCGTGTCCCGCTCCGAACTCCAGCCGGGCGACCTGGTGTTCTTCTACTCGGGCATCACGCATGTCGGGATCTACGTCGGCGGCGGCAAGATGATCCACGCCCCCAACCCCTCGGCCCCGGTGCGCGTGGCACCGATCGACGAGATGCCGTACGCCGGAGCGAGCCGGGTGGTCTGAGGACGCCCCGGTCACACCAGCCGGCGTGCCGTCGCCCAGCGGGTCAGCTCGTGGCGGTTGGACAGCTGGAGCTTGCGCAGGACCGCCGAGACATGGGACTCGACCGTCTTCACGGAGATGAACAGCTGCTTGGCGATCTCCTTGTAGGCGTAACCGCGGGCGATGAGGCGCAGCACCTCACGCTCGCGCTGGGTGAGGCGGTCGAGGTCCTCGTCGACCGGCGGGGCGTCGGTGGAGGCGAAGGCGTCCAGCACGAATCCTGCGAGCCGCGGCGAGAACACCGCGTCGCCCTCCTGCACCCGGAAGACGGAGTCGACCAGGTCGGTGCCGGTGATCGTCTTGGTGACATAGCCGCGGGCGCCGCCACGGATCACGCCGATCACGTCCTCCGCGGCGTCCGAGACGGAAAGGGCGAGGAAGCGCACGGGCCGCTCGGGGTCGCTCATCAACGGGGCGCAGCGGCGCAGCACTTCGACGCCGCCGCCGCCCGGCAGATGGACGTCGAGGAGGACGACCTCGGGCCGGGTCGCGGTGATGACCGTGACCGCCTGGTCGACGTCGGCGGCCTCACCGACGACCTCCACACCGGTCTCCTCGGTGCGGCCGATCTCGGCCTGCACTCCGGTGCGGAACATGCGGTGGTCGTCCACGAGGACCACGCGCACGTGCCGCCCGGCGCCGCCCTCGCCCTGCGCCGGGTCGGCCGCGGGGGCCGCTCCTGTCGTGCCGCTCGTCTCGGTCGGGTCGCTCATCACTTCTCCGCCCTCTCCATCTCCAGCTCGACCTCCGTGCCGCCGCCCGGGACCGCCCGCAGCCGCGCCGTGCCGCCGTTGCGCTCCATGCGGCCGATGATCGATTCTCTGACGCCCATCCGGTCGGCGGGTATCGAGTCGAAGTCGAAGCCGGGACCGCGGTCCCGGACGGACACGAAGACCGTCCTGCCCTCGACCTCGGCGTAGACCTGTACGGCGCCGCCCTCGCCACCGTACTTGGCGGCGTTCACCATCGCTTCGCGCGCGGCCTGCATCTGTGCGGTCAGCCGCTCGTCGAGCGGGCAGTCGCCGACGACCACGACCTCCAGGGGCACGCCGTGCTTGTCCTCCACCTCGGCCGCGTTGCGCCGGACCGCGTCGGCGAGGGTGGTGGGCTCGTCCTCCTCGTCCTTGCCGGTGCCCTCCGGCTTGTACAGCCAGGTACGCAGGTCGCGCTCCTGGGCGCGGGCCAGGCGGCGCACCTCGCTCGCGTTCTCCGCGTTGCGCTGGATCAGGGTCAGGGTGTGCAGCACCGAGTCGTGCACATGGGCGGCGACCTCCGCGCGCTCCTGGGCGCGGATGCGCATCAGGCGCTCCTCGGACAGGTCCTGCGTCATGCGCACGAGATACGGCCCGGCGAGCAGGGTGATGCCGACCAGGACGGCCAGGGCGGCCTGGAGGACAGAACCGAGGTGGGCCGCGGAGCCCTGGAGGACGAAGATGCCGGAGACGCCGGCGGTGACCAGCAGGACCCCGGCGCCCGCACGCAACAGCGTGAGCGTGCGGCGTCTGCGGCCGGCCTCGACCCAGCGTGCCCGCCGGGCGTTGTCCGCCTGACGCCAGACGAGGGCGACGCCCGCGCCGACGAGCACGGCGGGCAGGAGATAGGCCTTGGCGCCACTGCCCAGGTTCACATTGCCGACGAAGACCATGGCGACGACGACCATGAGGAGCAGGGCGACGATCTGACCCTTGTCGGGCTTGCGGGTGACGAGTCTTCGGCGGCCGTCGGGGCCGGCGGCGACGGAGGGCGGCCGCTGGCCGCCGACCCCGCCGATGCCGAGCGGGACGAAGAACCAGAACGCCGCGTAGAGCAGCGCGCCCAGACCGTCCGCCATGAACAGGCCGACGAAGACGAGCCGCACCCAGATCACGGGCAGCCCGAGATGTCCCGCGAGCCCCCGCGCCACACCACCCAGCCAGCGTCCGTCGCCGCTGCGGTAGAGCTTGCGCGGCGGCCGCGGTTCGACGAGTGGCGCTGTTGCGGCTTCCGGCATGCCAACGATGGTCACACGGCCCCACGCCCCGGGCATCAGGGTTTGGCCCCGAGACGCCCCTGATCTTCGGCGGCCCCGCGGCTCGAACGCCTCCCGGGCCGCGGCTCAGGGCCGATATCAGGGTCCGACCAGGGTCGTTCCGACTGCCGCCGGGGGCTCCGGCCCGCCACCATGGACCCATGACGGATCACGAGCACGCCGCGGGCACCGGACCGGGCAGGAGCACCGCACCCGACGCGGCGGTCCCGCCCGCCGGCGGGCACCCGCCGCACCGGTTCCGCCGCGACCGCGAGCACAGGATGCTCGCCGGCGTGTGCTCGGGCCTGGGGCGGCAGTGCGACATGGACCCGGTGATCTTCCGGATCACGCTCGCCGTGCTCTCCGCGACCGGCGGCATCGGCCTGATCTTCTACGGCTTCGCCTGGCTGTTCGTCCCCTACACCGACGACGGCCAGAACGAGGTGCGCAAGCTGCTGACCGGCCGGGTCGACGGCCAGGCCCTCACGGCCGTGCTGTTCGCGCTGGTCGGCTGCGGGGTGTTCCTGTCGATGCTCAGGAACGGCGGGGTCCTCACCTTCGCCGTCGTCCTCTCGCTCCTGCTGGCCGGCGCCGCCTACTGGTCGCGGCACCGGGAGGCCTGCGACGCCGACCCGCTAGCCGCCCAGGCCGTCGCCGACGCCCCGCCGGAGGCCCAGGCACCACCGGTCCCGGCCGCCTACCCGTCCTGGTGGCGCGACCCCATCGTCAAGGACGGCACCCACGACGGCGGCACGGGGTATCTCTGGGGCCCCGGGGGCTCCCACGCCCCAAACTTCATGTCCTCCGTCGACGTCGACCTCACCGGGCACGCGCATCACCGCCGGCACATACAGAGCCCGTACGGCCGGACACCCCGGCCGCGCGGCCCGCGCTGGATCGGCGGCTGGTCCTTCCTGCTCGCCCTGGTCGCGGGCGGCCTGGCGACCCGGCTCACCTGGGACGAGCATCCGCTGGGCACCAGCCTCCAGGCCGGTCTGTCCGTCGCGCTGATCGTGCTCGGGCTGGGCATCGCGGTCAGCTCGCTGTTGGGGCGTACGGGCGCCGGATCGGTGTTGCTGGCGCTCGTTACGGCGGGCCTGCTGGCCGCCTCCACCGCGGTCCCCAAGGACGTCGGCACGCGCTGGATCGACACGACGTGGAGACCCACGGCGGTCGCCGACGTCCGGGAGAGCTATGACCTCGGCACTGGAGACGCCACCCTGGACCTGTCCCGGCTCAGACCTGCCAAGGGCCAGACGGTGAGCACCAACGCCGAGGTCGGGCTCGGCCGGCTGCGGGTGATCGTGCCCCCGGACGTGAGGGTGACCGTCCGGATCGACGTGGGCCTGGGCGACATCCAGCTGCCGGGCGAGAACCAGGAGGACGTGGACGTCGAGCCGGGCAAGCACAAGGAGGTGACCTTGGCCCCCGTGTCCGGTGGCAAGGACACCGGGACGATCGACCTCGACCTCCAGGTCGGGGCGGGACAGGCGGAGGTGGCCCGTGCTGCGTCATGAGTTCCGGCCGGGCCGGCTGGTCGCCGGCGCCGCCTTCGCCCTCGCGGGCGTGATCTACGCGGGCGACGCGGGCGGCCTCTGGGAGGCGCCCTGGTTCGCCGTCATACCGGTCGTGGTGGCCGGCCTCTGCCTGGCGGCCGTCACCGGCCTCACGGGCCGCGCGGTCCGCGGACGCCGCGCCGCAAATTCGGGCGCCCCCGCCGAGACAGGCGCGGGGGCGGGGACGGAGACGGGCACCGGGACCGGGACAGAGGCGGGGTCGTCAGCGGGGAGCTGAGCACCGGAGGTGGGCCGAGTCCTCCGGCGGCACGGCCTACCGGAAGCCTCCGGACCGCTGCCGCCGCCTGGACCGCCAGGCGGCGTCGAGGGAGAGGACCGGGGCACCGGCGAGCACGAGGGGCAGCCAGGCCATGAGGTAGACGAGATCATTGCCGTAGTAGTACGGGTCGGAGGCCCAGCTCACGGTCAGCCACAGGCTGAGGGAGATCAGCGCGCCGCCGAGGGCGGCGAGGCGGGTGAGGACACCCAGCAGGGTGCCGATGCCTACGGCGAGTTCGCCGAAGGCCATCGCGTAGCCGAAGCCGGTAGGGCTCTTCAGAGAGAGGTCGACCAGGGCGGGGATGGCCGAGGAGTCCCGCACGGCCCGCATGGTGTCGCCGATCGAGCCGGCGCCGCTGTCCTTGAGGAAGGCGCCGTCGGTGAGCTTGTCCAGCCCGGCGTAGATGAAGGTGATGCCGAGGAACACGCGGAGCGGGAGGAGGGCATAGCGGGTGGCGGTGTCCCGCCAGTTGCCGCGGTCACCGTCGAGATAGGGGGAATGCGTGTCCGTTCGCATGCCGTGAGTCATCGCCCGTAGCCGCCTCTCGCCCGCGTGGATGGACCCCTCGACAGACCATACGTACGAAAGCGGCGGTGCGCTCAATGGCCGGCCGGGTCCTGGGCATCTCCTTCCCAGGTGCCGCGTGTCCCAGTCGCGCGGCCGGGTCCCGCGTGTCTCAGTCCGTCACGTCGATCGCGTAGCGGTTCGTCTCCACGCCGGCCGCGGTGATCACCTGCACCTCCACGCGGCCGGGTTCGACCTCCGCGGGGACCGGGACGGTGAGTACCGCGTCGGTGGGGTTGCTGAAGCCTCCCGCGACCGGGACGAGGGGGACGTGGACATGGACGGCACCGATGCGCACGACCATGCGGGAGAGTCGGTCGGCGGTCTGTGCGCCGGGCGGCACGAATCCGGCGCCGCGGATCTCGATGTCGTCGCCGGTGCGGATCGGGCCGTCCAGGTCGCCGGCCTCGCGGGAGCGGACGACGGAAAGGACGACGGGCCGCCCGCCCTCGGCGTACTTTCCGGCGAGGTAGGTCGCGGCCGACACCAGGACGACCACGGCGAGGCCCCAGGGCAGGTCGGGGAGCTGGTCGGGGCGGCGGGCGAGGCGTACGGCGGCGAAGGCCAGGGCGACGGCGCTGATCACGACGTACTGGATGTCGGCGAAGGTGCCGCGGCCTGCGTCGTCGGTGAGCAGGTCGGCGGCCCGGGGGCGGTGCGCGCGGACCTTCTGGAGCCGCTGGCCCAGGACGCGCAGGCCGACCACGCGCCGCACCAGCACGGCGATCGCGCAGACCACGGCGAGGACGGTCACCGCGCCTGCGCCGCGCGCGAGGTCGAGTCCGGAGATCAGGGCGTCGCGCTCGGCGGGTCCGGAGGCGGCCGCCAGCCGGCCCACCAGGACCAGCACCGCGTACGCCACGAACAGCACCCAGGCGGCGGCGACCACGCGGGAGGTGGACAGGCGGTTGTCCTCGCCGATCACGGGGGCCAGCGCGCCGCCGCGCGCCCGGTGGAGCCAGGAGGCGGCGGTCAGGGCGCCGCCGACGAGGAGCGCGGCGAGCAGTCCGGCGGTGCGGGCGGTGGTCCAGCCGGCGCCGATCGCGGTGAGGGACTGCACGAGCAGCAGGGTGACGACGGCCGCCCCCACGGCGCAGGCGGTGCGCTGCCACACGCGGTTCAGCCAGGACTCGCCCTCGGCTCGGCCGCGTTCGGCGACGAGTTCCGCGGACTGGGTGAGCTCCTCGGAGACCCATTGGCGGGAGGCCGAGGCCGAGTGGGCGACGGCGGCGGGAAGTCCCTGTCCTGCGGCGAACTCGTCCCGCTTCACCAGGAAGGCGGCGACCGCCCGCCGGTGTCCCTCGCGTGCCCCGTGCGGGCAGTCCCCGCAGGCGCAGCCACCGTCGTGCGCACCCGGCTCCGGGCCTTGTCTCGCCTCCTGCACCGCCACTGCCGACGCCTGCCTTCCCCGCTACCCGTACGGCCGGTGACCCCTGTGAAACCGGGCCACCGAGCCTGTGAACAACTCCCCTGCGACGACAGCGAATTGTGCCCTACGACACACCGTCCCGCTCCGGCAGGTCTGGTCAGCGCGGGTGAATTCGAGGTTGCCGTGTTGACGCGGCTAGGTGAGCAGGTCCGGTTCGCCACGGCTGATGTCCTGCCAGAGGGGCTGGTAGTTGATCCACGCCACCAGGTCGCCGCCGAGCTGTTCCCTGGTCGCCGCGGCCGCCTTGTGCTCGATGAGCACGGGCCGGCCGGCGGCGCGTGCGGTGAGCTGGACCTGACTGGAGCGTTCCATCGACAGGAACCACCAGGCCGCCGCGTCCACCGAGTCGCCCACGGTCAGCGGGCCGTGGTTGCGCAGTACCAGCGCCTTGCGGCTGCCGAGCGCCGCGGCGATGCGCCGGCCCTCCTCGGCGTCGACGGCGACACCCGTGTAGGCGTCGTACAGCGCGATGTCCTCGTAGAAGGCGCAGCTCTCCTGGGTGATCGGGTCGATCAGTTCGCCGAGGGCGGCGAGCGCGCGGCCGTGGACGGAGTGGCAGTGGGCGACGGCGACGACGTCCGGCCGGGCGGCGTGCACCTGGGCGTGCACGGTGAACGCGGCCTGGTTGACGTGGTAGCGGCCCTCGACGACCTGTCCGTCGGCGTTGACGAGGACGAGGTCGCTCACGGTGACGTGCTTGAAGGGCATGCCGAAGGGATTGACCCAGAAGCAGTCGCCGTACTCGGGGTCGCGGGCGGTGATGTGCCCGGAGACCCCGTCCTCGAAGCCGTGCCGGCCGAAGATCCGCAATGCGCCCGCGAGCCGTTCCTTGCGGTGCCGGCGTTCGTCCTCGACCGAGTCGTGGATCGGTGGCATGGCGAAAGCCAACCGGTCGGTGGGCAGCGGGGCGGGTGACGTGGGCCCGTGCATCGGTCCTCCAGCACTGGGATGTGTTACGGGCGGAAGGTACCTTCGGCCGGCGGAAAAGGGCAGAGCGTCACGCAGAAGTCTCCCTGTGCAGAAGTCTCCCCGTGATGACTCCTGCGATCGTCGGTGCGGTCGTGGGCACAGTCGTCGGTCGTGGGCACAGTCGTCGGTCCCGTCAGTCCCGTCGGTCCCGTCGGTCCCGTAATACCGGACATAAGATGTCCGGTATCCGCGCCACACTCGCCGTATGACAGCACGTCGTACGACAGCAGTGAACTGGGCGGCGTTCGCCGAGGCGGAGCCGGATCTCGCGCGGGTCACCGAGGACCGGTTCGGGGCCTTCACCCACCACGTTCTCGCGACCCTGCGCAAGGACGGCTCCCCGCGCACCAGCGGCCTGGAGGTGCGTTTCCTGGACGGGGAGCTGTGGCTCGGCATGATGCCGGGCTCGCTCAAGGTCCTGGACCTGCGCCGCGACCCCCGTTTCTCGCTCCAGGCCAACCCGGGCGAAGGCACCGGGATGGGCGGCGGGGACGTACGCGTCAGCGGGCGGGCCGTGGAGGTG
>NZ_JARGEF010000184.1:0-17083 GCF_033794725.1 Streptomyces sp. ID05-39B
GGTTTCCCCGGCCCCCTCCTCCGGCTCCGTGACCGTGGCCGATGCCTTCGTCGCCCGCGTCTTTCCAGCGGGGGACGCCTTCCCAGCGGTGGACGCCTTGCCCTCGGTGGACGATTTCCGCGCACTCGCCGTTGCCGCAGCCCCGGCAGCCCCCGTCGCGTCCGCCCCCGTCGTTTCCGTCCCTGGCGCGTCCGCCCCTGCCGTTTCCGTCCCTGCCGTTTCAGTCCGCGCAGGCTTTTTACCTGCTGGCTCCGTCAGCCGGTTCGTCCACCGCCGTGAGATCCAGGCGATGCCGACCAGCAGCGCCACCAGTCCGATCTTGATGAGCAGGAGCTGCCCGTAGCGCGTCTCGGTGAACGCCGACCAGGAGCCGAGCTGGCGCCACGACTGGTAGACGCCGGTCACGACGAGGGCGACGACACTGCCGAAGGCGACCTGTGAGAACCGGCGCACCGCAGATACGCCCACCGGGGTGTCGCCCCGGTACAGCGCCACGAGGAGTGCGCACAGCCCGCCGAGCCAGGTGGCGACGGCCACCAGGTGGACGACGTCCACCGGCATGGCGATGCCCGGCTGGAGTCCGGTGGAGGCGTGCTCGGCCATCGCCCAGCTCGCCGCGAGCCCGGCCGTCACGACGGTCCCGCCGATGGCGAGCCCGAAGGTGAGGTCCCGCTTCTCCTCCCCCTCGCGCTTGTCGTACGCGCCGAAGAGCACGGCGATGAACAGCGCGGCCGCGGCGAGCAGCAGCAGCCGGGAGACGAGCGCGGCGCC
Organism: Streptomyces sp. ID05-39B; assembly: GCF_033794725.1. Taxonomy (NCBI): domain Bacteria; kingdom Bacillati; phylum Actinomycetota; class Actinomycetes; order Kitasatosporales; family Streptomycetaceae; genus Streptomyces; species Streptomyces sp. ID05-39B. The sequence continues at coordinate 772 of NZ_JARGEF010000184.1, forward strand.
CGTCTTGGTCTGGAGGACCTGCCCGAGCAGTTCGAGGTCGAAGACGTCGCCGAGCTTGCCCGACCCGGTGTAGGAGCCGCGCAGGAGCAGCAGGAAGAGGGTGGCGGAGGTGAGCGCGAGCCAGCCGGAGACGACGAGCCGCTGCAGGGCACGCACCCCGGTGCCGGCCGGCCAGCAGCCCAGGACGAAGGCGGCGCCGCCGACCATGACGATGAACCCGGCGTACGACATGTACCGGCCGAAGCCGTACAGCCCGCCGACGGCTCCGTCGCCGGCCTCTCGGGTGCTCGCCGAGACGCTGGTCGCCGAGGGGGCGCCGATGGAGAAGGTGTAGGCGCCGGCGACGGGATGGCTGTCGGCGGACACCACCTGGTAGGTGACCGTGTACGTGCCGTCGGGCAGCCCCGAGTGCAGCGGGACGGAGTAGGTGGTGCCGCCGACGGCGGACGGCTCGCCGGTGTCCACGCGCTTGCCCTTGGGGTCGAGCACGCGGACCGCGTCGGCGCCCGTGGAGACCTGCTCGGAGAAGGTCAGTGAGACCTGGGTGGGGGCCTTGTCGACCACCGTCCCCTGTGCGGGGTCGCTGCCGGTCAGCGCGGCGTGCGCGGAGGCCTGTCCGGTACCGGCGACGAGCGCGCCGGTGACGGCCAGGAACAGCAGCACCAGCGTCCGGATTCTGGAGGCGATGGTCGTGGGCAAGGCGGTCCTTCCCTCAGCTTCCGGTGTGGGGGGTGTAGGTGGCGGATTCCACCGGCATCTCGACCTCGACGGTCCCGGAGACGGCGAAGTGCAGTTCCACGGTCACCTTCTCGCCCTGTCGCGGCTTCCGTTTCAGGTTTTCGAACATCAGGTGGTTCCCTCCGCTGGCCAGCTGGAGCCGGCCACCCGCCGGTACCTCCAGGGAGTCGACCTCCTGCATGGCGCCGCCGACGGTCTCGTGGACGGTGACGCTGCCCGCGACCTCGCTGGTGACAGAGGTCAGCTCGTCCTTCGTACCGCCCTTGTTGGTGATCGTCAGGAAGCCGGCGGCCATGGAGTCGGAGACCGGCTGTGGCATGTAGGCGGCGCTGACGGACAGTTCGGCGGCCGAGTCGCCGGAGCCGCAGCCCGCGAGGACGAGGACGAGGGCGCCGGTCAGCGCGGCGGCACAGGCCGCGGTGGACCGTCTCACGGGTTCTGCCCCTTGATGATCTTGGGCAGGTCCTTGATGTAGTCGTCGACCTTGGCTTCCTCGCCGTAGAGGAGGTAACCGGCGTCGGTCTTCGGGGAGAAGGCGACGACCTGGGTGCCGTGGGTGGAGACGGTCTTGCCGTTCTTGTCCTTGTGCGGCGGCTCGATGGAGATGCCGAGGCCTCGTGCGCCCTTCTGGATGGTGGCGAAGTCACCGGTGAGGCCCACCACCTGGGAGTCGATGCCCTTGAGCCAGGCGCCCAGCGCGGCGGGGGTGTCGCGGTCCGGGTCGGTGGTGACGAACACGACGCGCAGCGCGTCCTGGTCCGCCTTGGGCAGCTGCTTCTTCGCGACGGCGACGTTGTTCATCGTCAGCGGGCAGACGTCCGGACAGTGGGTGTACCCGAAGTACACGAGTGTCGGGTGGCCCGCCGTCTCCTTGCGGAGGTCGTAGGACTTGCCCTGGGTGTCGGTCAGGACCAGGTCCGGCTTCGTGAAGGGCTGGTCGAGTACGGTCGCGGCCTGCTGCGAGGAGCCGCCGGAGACGGCCGCGACGGAGCTGGAGCCGGAGCCGGAGTCGCTGTCGCTGCCGCAGGCGGAGAGGGTGAGGGTGGCCGCCGCGAGCAGCGCGGCCGCGGCGAACGTCTTCTTGCGCATAGGAATGTCCCAGTTGTGTGAACTCCGGTGCGCACCGGGGGCTTGAGCGGCCCCCCGGTGCGCACCGCGGACGAGCAGAGCTCAGGAGGCGTCGGTGGTCCGGCGGCGGCCGGCGAGCACGCCGTAGGCCACGCCGGCGGCACCGACCACGATGCCGACGACGCCCAGGACCCGGGCGGTGGTGTCGGTGCCGTCGGAGGAGTCGGAGGCCTCGGTGGTGGTGGCGGCCGGCTCGGCATCGCCGGACTTGCCGGACGACTCGGCGGACGAGCCGTGGCCGTGATCGTCCGCGGCGGAGAGGGCGAGGACCGGTGCCGGGTTCTCCGGCTCCTCGGCGCCGTCCTTCTGCACCTCGATCCAGCGCACGACCTCCTTGTTGGAGTACGTCTGGATCGCCTTGAAGACCATTTGGTCGGTGTTCTCGGGCAGGGCGCCCAAGGAGACCGGGAACTGCTGGATGAAACCGGGCTCGATGCCCTTGTCCTCGGCGGTCCAGGTCACCTTGGAGACGGCCTCGGAGATCTGCCGGCCGTGTACCTCCAGGGGCTTGGCCAGCTTGCTCCTGGTGACCGTGATCTTCCAGCCGTCGACCTTCTGCGGCATCACCGAGGAGAGCGGGGCGTCGGCCGGGAAGTTGACCTCCAGCTGGGTGGTCGAGGCGTTGTCGCGCTCGTTCGGAACGCGGAAGTTCACGACGGCGTAGCCACCTTTGGCGGCCGTCCCCTCCGGCTGCACGCTGACGTGCGCGAAGGCGGGCGAGCACAGGACGAGAACGGCGGAGCCGGCGACGGCAGCGGCGGCGGCGAGACGAGAGGCCTTCAGGACAGGCTTGACAGGCTTCATGACAGCGAGCACTCCACTCTGAGTGAAAGACGACGGTGAGGTACGGCCGGACGGTGAACAGGACCGGGTCATGAGTACGACCGGACCCCGAAGTACGACCGTGAGGTCGGGTGTGGACGCGGAAACGCGTGCACGCGCGCGTGCCGCACGACGGCGGCCGCGCTCCCGGGATGAGGTGGAGTGCTGGTCGTGTCGTGTCAGGCAGCGAGGACGAGAGCGGCGACGGCCGGCGGGCCGCGCCTGATCACCGTGTGCTGGAGTGCCTCGGCGGGCGGCCTGGGCGAGGGGAGCAGCGCCATGCGCGGAACGTGCGGACCCGACTGCGGCAGGGCGGGCAGCCCGGCGAGGAGGGCACGCACCAGGGCGAGCGCCCCGCGCAGGGACCGTACGCACGCGGTCTCGGCGACGCCGTGCGCCGACAGGTCCATGAGCCGCAGCAGGGCAGAGTCGCCGCGCCGCAGCAGCCATCCGGCGGCGACGGCCGCGAGGACGTGACCGAGCAGCATGGGCAGGGACGGCAGCAGCGACATGGACGAGCCCGCGGTGCCGGCCAGAGCGTCCGCCGGGTGGTGCATGGACCTCATGCCGGAACCGGCATCAGCACCCGAACCCGCAACCGCGCCGGTGACGGCCGGATGGAGTCGCGCCTCGACGAGGATCTTCTGGGCCTGTGCCGGGCTCAGTGCCGCCGCGGCGGCTCCGCACACGAGCCGTGCCGCCCGCTCGACCAGTGCGGCGTCCGAGGCGGCGGTGGTGGTCGTCGCGACGGTCGACGCCGCATGCTGTCCGAGGCCGAACACTGTGTGCAGGACGGCCTGTCCGAGGGCGAGCAGGGCCGCGATGGCCGGCAGTGAGCGATCACGCCCGGCGAACGGCACGACGACCGCGAGAGCCCCCAGGAATCCGGCGCCCAGCGTCCACAGCGGGACGGCGGTGCAGGCGGCCAGTGTGTGACCCGCCCCGGCCAGCACGACACAGACCGCGGCGAACACCGTGGCCCGCAGCAGCCGGAGAGCGCCTCCGGAGCGCGCCGTGCGCTGGTGGGGGTCAGTCATGGCGGGCTCATCATCGCACTGGCCCCCCAGCGGTCGTACGGCAGGTCCGCAGGATGAGGTCGACTCCGAAGATCACCTTCTGATACGACAGGTATGACTGATGCCCCTGTGTCACGCATACACCGTTTTCCGCACCCCTCACATCCCCCATATGGGCGGCGTCACGTGGAAATCGCGCTTACTTGCGGTTCAGGGCGGCAATACGTATCGGTATGTCGAGCCGCGGCCTGGAGGCTGGAGCATGAGCATCTGGTGGTCACTCCATCTGCGCCGCGAGGCCGCGAGCGTGCCGCTGGCCCGGCGCCTGCTGCTCGGCACCATGGAGACGGCGGGGGTCGACCCCGACATCTCGTACGACCTCTCCGTCGCCCTCAGTGAGGCCTGCGCCAACGCCGTCGAGCACGGCGGGACGACCGCCGTGCCCGGCGGTCGTTCGGAGGCCTACCGGGTCACCGCCTACCTCGACGGCGAGAAGTGCAGCATCGAGGTCGCCGACTCCGGCCCCGGCTTCACGGCCGAATGTCCCGCCCCCACGCACGCGCACGCCGATGCCGAGGCGGGCCGCGGCCTGTATCTCATCCGGGAACTCGCCGACCACGTCCACATCGGCAACAACCCGGGCCTCGGCGGGGCCGTGGTGAGCTTCGACAAGATCCTGAAGTGGCGCGAGGACGCTCCGCTGATGGCGGTCTGACGGAACCTCGCCCCGCGGATGGCAGTCCGAAGGGTCGTCGGCCCGTTCGTCTTGGTGCCGGCCACGTACGGCGCGCCCGGCGCCTCGGGGTGAGGCACGGGCCGGGTTCTCGTGCGTACGTCCGGCGGGCGCTGACCGCGCTCTCCGGGGCCCGCTCGGCCGGCGCGGGCGAGGCCGAGGTACGGCTCGACGCCCTGCTCACCGTCATGTCCACGCTTCGGGACACCGAACTCCTGCACACCGCGGGGCCGGTGGGCTGCGTCATGCCCAGGCGGGCCGCACGGCTCTGTCCGATCTCGACGCCGGCCCGCACGCGCGGGCATAGGAGCCCCCGCGGCAGCGCGGGCCTGCCGGCGGGCGCACCGTTCGTGGACGCCCCGCCGGTCAGGACGCCCGGGAGGGCCGGCTGACCCGGGTCGGCCGGCCGTCGCCGAGTACACCGGCCTCCCCCTCCCGCCCGGCGGCAGCCCACCGTGCCGCCGGGCCCATCGCGTACGAGGCCGCCAGGATCAGTCCGCCCAGCAGCAGCCAGCCCGGCGTGCCCCACTGCAGCAGGAGGGCTGTCAGGACGAGGGGTCCGAGGGTGCGGGCGACGGTGACCCCCGTGCCGAACAGGCCCTGGTACTCGCCGACCCGGTCGGCCGGGGCCAGGTCGAAGGACAGCTGCCAGGAGCCCGCCGACTGCCCCATCTCGGCCGCCACCTGGAGTACCGCCGCGACCACCAGGACACCGGCCGCCACCCACGCGGAGGCCCCGGCGGACAGCGCGAACACGGCGCAGGCGGCACCCATCACCCAGCCGGAACGCCGCAACGCGCGCGTGGCGCTGTCCAGGCCGGTGACGCCCCGCGCGGCCCGTACCTGGAACAGCGTCACCGCGGCCGTGTTGAGCACGAACAGCGCGGACACCAGCCAGGCCGGCGCCCCCGTCCGCTCGGTGATCCACAGCGGCAGGACCAGGCTGAGCAGCGGAAGCCGCAGCAACAGCACGGTGTTCAGCAGCGCGACGACGGTGTACGGCCGGTCGCGCAGCACCTTGAGGCCGCCGCGCGGACGGACCGGCACGGGCGCGACGCGGGGGAGCCCGGCCAGCAGCAGCGCGCACACCAGGAAGCTCACCGCGTCGACGACGAACACCGCGAGATACGCCGACCGCGTGCCGGCGTGCAGCGCGAGCCCGCCGAGCGCGGCGCCCAACGCCAGCCCGGCGTTCAGTGCCGACTGGAGGCGGGCCAGCAGCCCGGTCCGTTCCCCGGCGGGCACCAGCCCGGCCAGCAGTGCCTGCCGGGCCGCGGCCAGCCCGGACTGCGCGGCCGCGTAGGCGCAGGCGGCCAGTACGAACGGCAGGAAGCCGCGCACGAGCGTGAAGGACGCCACCGCCAGCCCCGTCGCCAGCGCCAGCAGCACCGCCGTACCGCGGGGTCCTCGCCGGTCGGCCAGTCGGCCCAGCGGCAGACCCGCCAGCGAGCCGACCGCCCAGCCGATGGTCAGCCCGAGCCCCACGCGCGCGGGGGCGAGACCGGCGACCTGGGTGAAGTAGAGCGCCGACGTCGTGTAGTAGGCGCCGTCGCCGACGGAGTTGCTCAGCTGGGCCAGGGTGAGCAGGCGCTGCGGCGGCGTCTTCGTCATGCTCACGAAGCTAGCGGCCCGGTGGACCCGTCAGTAGTGCCAATCCGATGCCATCCGGTTGGTCCAATAGCCCCCGGTTCAGGCCCCCTCCAGCACCTTCACCAGTACTTCCAGCGCCTCCGGATACGCCCGCTCCCTCGGCGTCCCGTAGCCCACCACCAGGCCCTGCGGCCGCCCCCCGGCGGCCTCGCGCGCGTGCCAGTGCTCGCCGAGCCGGCCGACCGCGAGTCCCTCGGCCTCCGCCCGTTCCAGGACGTCCGCCTCGTCGCGTACCTCCACCAGCGCGTGCAGCCCGGCCGCGATCCCGCGCACACCCCTGCGCGCCCCCAGCCGGTCGAGGAGCAGGTCCCTGCGGCGCCGGTAACGCAGCCGGCACGCGCGCACATGACGGTCGTAGGCGTGGCCGGTGATCAGCTCGGCGAGGGCCAGCTGGCCGATGGTCTCGGTGTGGTGGTCGCTGTGCAGCTTGGCGTCGGCGACGGCGTCGACGAGGTGCGGTGGCAGCACCATCCAGCCCAGCCGCAGCGCGGGCCCCAGCGTCTTGGAGGCGGTGCCGAGATAGGCCACCTGCCCCGGCGCCATGCCCTGGAGCGCGCCGACCGGCTGCCGGTCGTAACGGAACTCGCCGTCGTAGTCGTCCTCGACGATCAGCGCGCCGCGCGCGCGTGCCCAGTCCGTGAGCGCCCGCCGCCGCTCCGGGTGGAGGGTCACTCCGGTCGGGTACTGGTGCGCGGGCGTGACAACCACCGCCCCGAGATCGTCCCCCAGCTCCCCCGCGCGCAGCCCCCGGTCGTCGACCGGCACCGGCACCACGTGCCCGCCGTTACGCCGCACGACCTCCCGGTGGAACGGCAGGCCCGGGTCCTCCATGCCCACCGGCGCGCCCGCCAGCGCGCGCGTGAGCAGCGCCAGCCCCTGCACATAGCCGGAGGTGATCACGATCCGTTCCGGCGGCGCGATCACCCCGCGTGCCCGCCCCAGATACCCCGACAGCGCCGTCCGCAGTTCTGTGCGTCCGCGCGGATCGCCGTAGTCGTACGCCAGCGAGGGGGCCGTGGCGATAGCGCGGCGCAGCGCCCGCAGCCAGGCCGCCGCCGGGAAGGCGCCTACGTCGGGGCTGCCGGGGCGCAGGTCGAAGCGGGGTTCACGCGCGCGTGTGGCGGCGGCCGGCGCTTCGGCGGCGGCGGACGGCAGCGCGGCGACCCGGGTGCCCGAGCCCTGGCGGGCGGTCAGATAGCCCTCGGCGACCAGCTGGTCGTAGGCGGCCTTGACGGTGTTGCGTGAGATGCCGACCTCGGTCGCGAGCCGCCGGGTGGCCGGCAGCCGGGTGCCGGGGGCGAGCCGCCCGCCCCGCACGGCGTCCCGCAGCGCCCGCTCCAGCCCGGCCCGCCGCCCCTCGTTGCCGTCGGTCTCCAGATGCAGGTCGACACCGACCCCGGACCAGAAGTCGTCCACGAAGCCCTCCCCCTAGGTACGTGTACGTGAAGCGGACGGACACGGCGATGGCCGGGCACCTCACCGGTACCCGGCCATCGACTCGGTATGAGAATCCGTATCAGCCCTTGAGTGAAATCAGCCCTTGAGCGAAATCAGGCCTTGAGCGAAGCCATCCACGCCTCGACCTCGGCGGACCGCCGCGGCAGTCCGTCGGACAGGTTCCGGTTCCCGTCCTGGGTGACCAGGATGTCGTCCTCGATCCGGACGCCGATGCCGCGGTACTCCTGCGGCACGGTCAGATCGTCGGCCTGGAAGTACAGCCCCGGCTCGACCGTCAACACCATGCCGGGCTCCAGCGTCCCGTCGACGTACGACTCCACGCGCGCGGCGGCGCAGTCGTGGACGTCCATTCCGAGCATGTGACCGGTGCCGTGCAGGGTCCAGCGGCGCTGGAGGCCCAGTTCCAGGACCCGCTCCACGGGCCCCTCGACCAGACCCCACTCGACGAGCCGCTCGGCCAGCACCCGCTGCGCGGCGTCATGGAAGTCGCGGTACTTGCCGCCCGGCCGCACGGCCTCGATACCGGCCTCCTGGGCGTCGTACACGGCGTCGTAGATCTTCTTCTGGATCTCGCTGAAGCGGCCGTTCACCGGCAGCGTGCGCGTGACGTCGGCGGTGTAGTACGTGTGCGTCTCGACGCCCGCGTCCAGCAGGAGCAGGTCACCCGAGCGCACGGGCCCGTCGTTGCGCACCCAGTGCAGCGTGCAGGCGTGCGGGCCGGCGGCGGCGATCGTGCCGTAGCCGATGTCATTGCCCTCCACGCGCGCGCGGAGGAAGAAGGTGCCCTCGATGTAGCGCTCGCTCGTCGCCTCGGCCCTGTCGAGGACCTTCACGACGTCCTCGAAGCCGCGGACCGTGGAGTCGACGGCCTTCTGGAGTTCGCCGATCTCGAACTCGTCCTTGACCAGGCGGGCCTCGGAGAGGAAGACGCGCAGTTCCTCGTCGCGCTCGGCCGTGACCTTGTCGGTCAGCGCGGCCTCGATGCCGGCGTCGTAGCCGCGGACGACCCGCATCGGGCCGGTGGCCTCGCGCAGCCGGCCTGCCAGCTCGCGGACGTCGGCGGCGGGGATGCCGTACAGCTTCTCGGCCTCGGTGAGGGAGTGCCGGCGGCCGACCCACAGCTCGCCCTGGCCGGAGAGCCAGAACTCGCCGTTCTCGCGGTCGGAGCGCGGCAGGAGGTAGATCGTGGCGATGTGGCCCTCGCCCCTGGGCTCCAGCACCAGGACGCCGTCCTCCGTCTGGTTGCCGGTGAGGTAGGCGTACTCGACGGAGGCGCGGAAGGCGTACTCCGTGTCGTTCGAGCGGGTCTTCAGGTTGCCGGCGGGGATCACCAGACGTTCGCCCGGGAAGCGCGCGGAGAGCGCGGCGCGGCGGGCGGCGGTCTCCGCGGCCTGGGCGATCGGCTCCAGGTCACGCAGTTCCGTGTCGGCCCAGCCGGACTTCATGTTCTCGGCCAGCTCATCGGACACGCCCGGGTACAGGCCGTTCTTGCGCTCCTTGATGGGTTCTTCTTCAGCGGTCTCCGGGTCCGCTGCGTCAGCAGCATGATCGGATACAGCCGGGAGCTCTTCCGCCACGGTCATCCTCCTCGATACGGCACTGGGCCCCCTCCATCGTACGGTCGTACAGAAGGGGTCCCAGGGGCGAAGCGCCTCTTACCGTCCGGGGAACGGAACGCGCGGGACGCCCCGGTCCGCGAACTCACTCGAAGCGGGCCGCGAGCAGCACGATGTCCTCCGCGCCGTCGGCCGCGTCCAGCCCGTCCGGCAGCGTCGTCCGCAGCACATGGTCGGCGACCGCGCCCGGGTCGTGGCGGATCGACCGGGGTACTCCGGCCGCGGCCGCGTGCAGCCGCGCGAAGGCACGGTCGACGGGGTCGCCGGTACGGTGCAGCAGCCCGTCGGTGTAGAGCAGCACCGTTTCGCCCGCCTCGGCCTCCAGCTCGACGCTCGGCGCCTCCCAGCAGGCCAGCATGCCCAGCGGCGCGGACACGGACGTCTCGACGAACTCCGTGCGCCGCTCGCCGGTCACCAGCGGCGGACAGTGCCCGGCCCCGGCCAGGGTGATCTTGCGCAGCGCGGGCTCGCAGTAGGCGAACAGCGCGGTGGCCGAACGAGCGGGCTCGGTCAGCCGCAGCAGCAGCTCCAGGTCGGACAGGACGGCGACGGGGTCCTCGCCCTCCATCACGGCGTACGCCCGCAGGGAGGCGCGCAGCCGGCCCATCGCGGCGACCGCGCTCGGCCCGGACCCGGTGACGGAGCCGACGGCCAGGCCCAGGGCGGCGTCGGGCAGCGGCAGCGCGTCGTACCAGTCGCCGCCGCCGCGCGGGCCGGTGCGGTGCCGGGCGGCGAGCTGGACGCCGGACACCCTCGGCAGCCGTGACGGCAGCAGTTCCTCGGTCATCGTCGTCATGCGCGCGCGGGTGCGTTCGAGTTCGAGGAGGCGCGCGAGATGCTCGGCGGCGTAGCGGACGTACAGGCCGGCCAGGTGGCGTTGCCGTTCGACCGGCTCGGCGGGCTCGTCGTAGAGCCAGACGGCCGCGCCCAGGCGGTCCGCGCCCTCGCCGGAGGTCAGCGGCAGGGCGTAGCTGGCGGCGTAGCCGAGGCGGGCGGCCACCTCGCGGTGCCGGGGGTCGAGGCCGTCCTCGGCGAGCAGGTCGGGCTGGGCGATCTCGCCCTCGCCGCCGGGCAGACCGTCGAGGATGCGGCCGTAGGACATGGAGCTGCGCGGCACGGTCTCGATGTGGCCGAGGTCGGCGCGGCCGAGGCCGAGGCCGATCGTGGTGTCGGGGCCGAGACCGTCGGCCGGTTCCAGTACGACGAGTCCACGCCGGGCGCCCACCAGGGCGGATCCGGCGTGCAGCAGTTCCTGGAGGGCGTCGGGCAGCGTGGCCGTACGGGCCAGGCGCTCGGTCAGTTCGTGCAGTGTCGTGAGGTCGGAGACCCAGCCGGCCAGCCGGTCCTGGAGGAGGGCTCCCGCCGCGGTGGGCACCGGTGGGGCGGCCGCGTTGGTGGGCGCGGGTGCGACAGTGTGTGCGGGTGAGGGAACCGTCGCATCGATTCCAGCCACTTTCGAGGGATGAGGGGCCTTCATGGCGTCCGGCTCTCGGACCGGTGCGTATTGCTCAAAAGCATCGCAAACCCCCATGTCATTCTGCGCCGCTAGCGGTGTCTCCACATGTACACGCACTCGTGAGGGGATGTCCAGCATTGTCCTGCTGGGATTGCTGGTGTCCGTGGGATCGGAGGGGTTGTCGGTCACGCTTTGTCCGGCTCCCTTGCGTAAATGCAAAATTGGCTTAAAACTGCCTCGGGTAACGGGTGTTTGCGGTCGACTGGGTTTGCTCCACGGAGCGTCACAGCGGTCGTGATGGGTACGTACTCGGTAAGGACCAGGGGTCGTTGGGAGCCACCGGAACCTGGTGAACCGCCCCGGCGTCATAGTCACCGACGACCGTGCCCCATCCTCCCGCGGCGGAGGCGGAGAGAAATACGCGGACGGCAAAACGCCAGACTTCGCCACCCCTCGCCAGGCCCATGCTCGTGATGGGCGCAGTATTGGACGGAGTGGCCGCGTAAGCGCAGCCAATGCTCGACCCTCAGGGGTTCCCCTTGTCTCGGACAGGGGTGTGATGCGCCAACAGGTACGCACAGTGAAGTGATCGACACATGGTGTGATGTGACCCACGGTGTTGCCAGCGGTGCAACGGAAAGGAACGAGCGCTCATGCGCGAGATCCTCGGAAGGCGACGCAGGCTCCTGTCCCGGCGCAGCGACGGGGGGCCTGAATTGATCGACGCGGCCCTGACCTTCGCGACGGAATGGCAGTGGCCCGTACTCCCGGGCGTGACGGCGAACCCACACGGGATGTCCCGGTGCGGCTGCCCCGACCCGGAATGCTCGGTGCCCGGCGCCCATCCCTTCGACCCAGGCCTTCTCACGGCCACCACCGACGCGCGCATGGTCCGCTGGTGGTGGACCAACCGTCCGACGGCACCCATCGTCCTGGCCACCGGCGGAACGGCACCCTGCGCGGTCAGCCTGCCCGCCCTCGCGGCCTCCCACGCCCTCGTCGCGCTCGACCGGCAGGGCATGCGCCTCGGCCCGGTCGTCGCCTCGCCCACCCGCTGGTCGATCCTCGTCCGGCCGTACTCCATGGAGCAGTTGGGCGAGCTGCTCTACGCCAAGGACTTCGTCCCCGGCTCCCTGCGGTTCCACGGCGAGGGCGGCTACCTCGCCCTGCCCCCCTCCGAAACCGGCCAGGGGGAGATCCGCTGGGAGCGCGCCCCGCTGCCCGGCTCCGCCTCGCCCTGGGTACCCGACGTGGAGGCCGTGGTCGACGCGGCCGTCGACGCCCTCACTCGTACGGGTGTGAGCGCACCCGAGTTGTAAGGGTGTCGGGCCCTCACCGGGCCGGATGCCCGCCTCGGCTCGTTATCTTCCGCACCATGCAGCGACATTCTGGGGGACCGCCCCCAGGCCCCCGATGGCTCCGTCTCCTCGGCCTCGGGGGCGCGGTGGTGTGCGTGATCACCCTCCCTCTGGCCATGGCGTCCGCGGGGCCGGTGGGCGACGAACGCCCCGCCGCCGAGCGCCGGGACGTGGCCCCCGGCACCGCGGCGGGCCGGGCCGGCCGGCCGTCGGCCACCCCCGGTACGGATGCGCCAGGACGGCTGTCCGCCGCTCCCGGTAAGGACGCGCCAGGCCGGCTGTCGGCCACCCCCGGTCCGGACGCCAAGGCGCCCTCCGCCGAGCCCTCCCGCACGCCCCTGCTGCTGGGCATCGGCGTGGCCACCGCGGCCCGCTGCGGCCCCGAAGTCACCTCCCCCGACGGCGTCGAGGCGCAGACCTGCGTGCTCACACAGGGCGCCGACACCTGGGCGCGCACCTACTACCGCAACGCCACCGGCGGCGCCCTGGCGGCCGTCCTGAGCTTCATGGGGCCCGGCGGGCGCACGGTGCAGATGCGGTGCGCGGTGGGCGCCGACGACGAGCCGGGCACCTGCGAGACACCGCGCGAGCGGGGCCGGGGCGGGCCCGGGGAGTACACGGCGGTCGTGGAGTTCGCGCGGGCGGCCGGTGACGGGCCGCTGATGTTGCGTTCAGGCAGCAACTCCCCGGCGGGTACCAGCGGTTGAGGTCCGAGGCCGGTGCGTGCGCGGGCGGAGCGCGAGCCCGGGTGCAGGACCGGTCGTACGGCGGTGCGCGGAGCCGGGCATGGAAAGACCCGGTTGCTGGCGACGGGGGATGCACCAGCAACCGGGCTATTGGAACGGTAACAAGAGATCGGCTCCAAGCAAATTCGATCTCTTGTTTTCATCGGCTTTCCGGACACCGGCAGATCGGCGCTTATGGCGCCGACTCACCTTGTACGGACGGGAGTTGTGAGGGGAGTCACGCAGTCCCGCCCGGTGCCGTGCACTGACCGGGCGGTCGGCACGGCCGGACCGGACCCGCGCGTCAGCTGAGCGTCACCTGTCGGTTGGTCAGCCCTCCGCGCGCCCGGCGCTCGTCGGTCGTGAGCGGCGCGTCCGAGGCCAGCGCGGCGGCGAGCCGGTCGGCGAACTCGGCGGCCGGCTTCTCCACATCCTCGGCAGAGACCCCGCTCGGCAGGTCCCACACCGGCACGGTCAGGCCGTGCGCACGGAAGGACCCCACCAGCCGGGTGCCCTCGCCGAGGCTCGACCGACCCGCCGCGTGCAGCCGCGCCAGCGCGTCCAGAAGCTGCTCCTCCGGGTAGGGCATGACCCAGCGAAGGTGGTTCTTCTCCGGCGTCTCGCACCAGTACGCGGCGTCCACACCGGTCAGCTTCACGGTCGGGATCGCCGCCGCGTTGGCCCGCTCCAGGGAGGCGGCCACCTCCGGCGCCGCGTTCTCCGGGTCCGGGACCCAGAACTCGAAACCGCTGTGCACAACTGGCTCGAACGTGCCTTCGGGGTCGAGCAGGTCCTGCATCCGCGGACCGTCGGCCGGCGCCCGCCGGGCCTGCACGGGCGTGCCCGGCTCCGCCGCCAGCGCCCGCAGGAGCGTGTCGGCCAGGTCGCGGCTGATGTCACCGGAGGGGGTGTCGTTCTGCAGGCCCAGGAGGACCGAGCCGTCGTCACGGCGCAGGGCCGGCCAGGCCATCGGCAGGACCGTGGCGAGCGTGACCGACGGGACGCCTTCGGGAAGGCCGTCCTTCAGGGGCAGTTCGACCGTGGCCGCCGGGACCAGCTCGCGCAGTGCCACCCAGTCGCCCTCGCCGGGCACGCCCTCGAAGGGCCGCTGCACCAACTCGGTCACGGCATGGGCGGCGGCCCGGCCGTGACAGGCCTTGTAGCGGCGGCCACTGCCGCAGGGGCAGGGCTCCCGCGCGCCGACGACCGGGATCTCCCCCTCGGTGAGCTGCGGCCGCTGGGCCTTCGTCTGAGGTCGCTTCTTGGCCATCTGGGTGTCTCCCGGGTACGGCTCGTCTGGTACTGGCGGGAGCCTAGCCGCTCGCACGGAGAGTCACGGGAACCTGTGGACGACGACCGGGCCTGTGGACAGTGCGCCGGGGCCCGGTGAGCGGAGCGCCCGGCCGGTTCCGACCGGTTCTCGTCGGCCCTGTCGCTCCCGTGTGCGCAGGTGCGCTTGCGCCGTGTGACCTGGCACATGTGCGCCAAGTCCGGTGGCCCTGGTCGTCCGCCCGCCCCGCCTAGTCGAAGTCGTCGAACGCGTCCGCGAAGTCCAGGCCCGGCATCGACGCCACCGACGGCACCCCGACCCGGGAGGCGAAGTCGTCGCGCCGGCAGCCCGCGTCGGGGTCGTGGACATCCGCGTGGACGACGACCCACACGGTGACCTCACCACGGGCGTCGTCCCGGACACCCCAGTCGTCGGCCAGCGCCGTGATGATGTTGAGTCCGCGTCCGCCGTGCGCCGTGACGGAGGGGGTCGCCGGGGCCGGTCTGGTCGGCCCGCCGCCGTCGGTCACCTCGACGACCAGTCGGCCGCCGGAGTCCACCCGCCACGCGGCCCGCACATCGCCGTCGCCGGCCAGGGCGTCTCCCAGCGGGCGTCCGTGCTTGCACGCGTTGCTCAAAAGTTCGGAAAGGATCAGAACGGCATCGTCGATGACCGCCTCCGAGACCCCGCCCGTACGCAATTGATCGCGCATACGGTGTCTCGCCTCACACACGCCCGCAGGGCCATGGGGTACGGCCATGCTTGACGACGTGGGCACCTCTTGTGCCACCACCAACGCCACCCCCGAGACCTCCTTCGCCCCACGCCACGGTGTGGATGCCCCATTGGCCTGTACCGGAAACCGGCCAATCCATGTCCCGTGACGCACTCGCAACGGTCGAACACGGAGCGAATGCGCCGGAGCACTCCCGGTGAGCGGAAGATCGCCGTGTGGCTGGATTTCTTCGGTATGGCTGAGAAGCGAGAATGGTTCAGGTGGTGCGCGGGGTCAAGAGGTGCGCATGGGGCCAGTGGGGCTTGTGCGACTTTATGTTTCTTCCTACGGAAGAAGAGGGTCAGCGCCCCAGCCGGTCCAGCACCGCGCGCGGGCGGTTGGTGATGATGGCGTCCACGCCCAGGCGGACACAGAGGTCGACGTCCTCCGGTTCGTTCACCGTCCACACGTGCACCTGGTGACCGGCCTTCTTCAGCCGCTCCACATAGGCGGGATGACTGCGCACGATCCGCATCGAGGGCCCGGCGATGCGGACGCCCGCCGGCAGCCGGCCGTCGCGCAGCCGGGGCGAGACGAACTGCATCAGATAGACCGTCGGCAGCGTCGGCGAAGCGGCACGCACGCGATGCAGTGACCGCGCCGAGAAGCTCATCACCCGTACCGGGGAGGCCTCGTCGGTGACGGGCGCGTCCAGGCCGTACCGCTTCAGGAGGACCAGCAGCCGCTCCTCGACCTGCCCGGCCCAGCGCGTCGGATGCTTGGTCTCGATGGCCAGCTCCACCCGCCGCCCCGCGTCGGCGACCAGCTCCAGCAGCCGCTCCAGGGTCAGGACCGAGGTCGCGTCGCGGTCCTCGGGCCGCACCTCCCAGTCGGGCTCCTCGTCGCGCGTGTTCCAGGCCTCCCGCGCCGCCCGCGTCTTCCAGGAGCCGAAGTCGAGGGCCGCCAGGTCGGCCAGCTCCAGCTGGGAGACCGCGCCGCGGCCGTTGGACGTACGGTTGACGCGGCGGTCGTGGACGCAGACGAGATGGCCGTCCGCGGTCAGCCGTACGTCGCATTCGAGGGCGTCCGCACCGTCCTCGATCGCCTTGCGGTACGCGGCCAGGGTGTGCTCGGGGGCATCCTCGGAAGCCCCGCGGTGGGCGACGACCTGAATGCGTTGCTGCTGCCGTGCGTGGGTCACCGCGTCATGGTGCCATCGGTGCGGGGTACGCGTCCGGCGGGCCGGATCGAAGGTGTCGGCGGACGCATGTCTGAGAACCCTCTGAGAACCGTCTGAGATGTTCCGGGGATGTGCCGCCAATGCAGCAAAATGCCCCATATGAAGAATGGCCAAGGACCCACAGGCAGCGCTTATGGTGCTCTGACGGCCCGTGGGAAAAGCTGACAGCAACAAAAGCACGTGCACAGCTACAGCGCGCAGGGTCGACGACAAGCGTGAACGAGCGTGACCGAGTGCGACCGAGCAGGACAGCCGTGGACCGAGGAGAAGAGCTGTGAGCACCGAGAACGAGGGCATCAACGAGGGCACCCTCGTTGATGCCCTCGTTCTCGGTGCTCACAGCTCTTCTCCTCGGTCCACGGCTGTCCTGCTCGGTCGCACTCGGTC
>NZ_JARGEF010000185.1:0-17034 GCF_033794725.1 Streptomyces sp. ID05-39B
GAGCCAGGATGTGAAAATCACATAAGCGTCTGGAGGGGAACCCAGTCATGAGCTACAACCAGCCGGGCCCGTACGGCGGGGGCTGGGGCGGGCCGGACTGCTGCTGCGGCGGCTGCTGGGGGTAGCCGTAGCCGGGCTGAGGGGCCTGCGGCGGTTGGCCGTACGGGCCCTGCTGGCCGTACGGGCCGGGCTGCTGCGGCTGCTGCCCGCCGTACGGGCCCGGCTGGTTGTAGCTCATGACTGGGTTCCCCTCCAGACGCTTATGTGATTTTCACATCCTGGCTCAATGCCGTTGCGGGCACGGTGGCGGGGCCCCCACCGTTACAGAACAAAGGCGTTTCGGGACGGCGTGGTGACACCCCTAAACTGACCCCGTGACCGAGAACGCTCAGCAGCAGCCCCCAGCGCCCACGACCGAACTGCCGACCCAGTACGCGCCGGCCGACGTAGAGGCGCCGCTGTACGAGCGCTGGGTCGAGCGGGGCTACTTCGAGGCCGACGCCAAGAGCGACAAGCCGCCGTACACCGTCGTCATCCCGCCGCCGAACGTCACGGGCAGCCTGCACCTCGGCCACGCCTTCGAGCACACCCTCATCGACGCCCTCACCCGCCGCAAGCGCATGCAGGGCTTCGAGACGCTGTGGCAGCCCGGCATGGACCACGCCGGCATCGCGACCCAGAACGTCGTCGAGCGCGAGCTGGGCAAGGAGGGCAAGTCCCGCCACGACCTCGGCCGCGAGGCCTTCGTCGAGCGGGTCTGGCAGTGGAAGGGCGAGTCCGGCGGCCAGATCAGCGGCCAGATGCGCCGCCTCGGTGACGGCGTCGCGTGGTCGCGCGAGCGGTTCACCATGGACGAGGGTCTCTCCCAGGCCGTCCAGACCATCTTCAAGCGGCTCTTCGACGACGAGCTGATCTACCGCGCCGAGCGCATCATCAACTGGTGTCCCCGCTGCCTCACCGCCATCTCGGACATCGAGGTCGAGTACCAGGACGACGACGGCGAACTCGTCTCCATGAAGTACGGCGAGGGGGACGACACCATCGTCGTCGCCACCACCCGCGCCGAGACGATGCTCGGTGACACCGCCGTCGCCGTCCACCCCGGGGACGAGCGGTACAAGCACCTGGTCGGCAAGCTGATCAGGCTGCCGCTGACCGACCGCTCCATCCCGGTCGTCGCCGACGAGCACGTCGACCCCGAGTTCGGCACCGGCGCGGTCAAGGTGACCCCGGCCCACGACCCGAACGACTTCGAGATCGGCCAGCGTCACGACCTGCCGGCCATCACGATCATGGACGAGCACGCGGTCATCACCGCCCACGGCCCCTTCCAGGGCCTGGACCGGCTCGAAGCCCGCTCCGCCATCGTCGCCGCACTGCGCGCCGAGGGCCGGATCGTCGCCGAGAAGCGGCCGTACGTCCACTCCGTCGGCCACTGCTCACGCTGCAAGACGACCATCGAGCCCCGCCTGTCCATGCAGTGGTGGGTCAAGGTCGCCCCGCTGGCCAAGGCCGCGGGCGACGCCGTCCGCGACGGCCGCGTCAAGATCCATCCGCAGGAGATGGAGAAGCGGTACTTCGACTGGGTCGACAACCTCCACGACTGGTGCATCTCGCGCCAGTTGTGGTGGGGACACCGCATCCCGGTCTGGTACGGCCCGGAGGGCGAAGTCGTCTGCGTCGGACCGGACGAGGAGCCGCCCACCGGTGAGGGCTGGCGTCAGGACACCGACGTCCTCGACACCTGGTTCTCCTCCGGCCTGTGGCCGTTCTCCACGCTCGGCTGGCCCCGACAGACCGAGTCGCTCGCGAAGTTCTACCCGAACTCCGTCCTGGTCACCGGCTACGACATCCTCTTCTTCTGGGTCGCCCGGATGATGATGTTCGGCCTGTACGCGATGGACGGCACCCCGCCGTTCCACACCATCGCCCTGCACGGCATGGTCCGCGACCAGTTCGGCAAGAAGATGTCCAAGTCCTTCGGCAACGCGGTCAACCCGCTGGACTGGATGGACAAGTACGGCTCCGACGCCCTGCGCTTCACCCTCGCCCGCGGCGCCAACCCCGGCGTCGACGTCCCGATCGGCGAGGACTGGGTCCAGGGCTCCCGCAACTTCGCCAACAAGATCTGGAACGCCACCCGCTTCGCCCTGATGAACGGCGCGACGGTCGAGGGCCCGCTGCCGGACGCCTCGACGATGTCGGCGCCCGACCGCTGGATCCTCTCCCGCCTCAACTCGGTGGTCCGCGAAGTCGACGCGTTCTACGACGACTTCCAGTTCGCCAAGCTCTCCGACGCCCTCTTCCACTTCGCGTGGGACGAGGTCTTCGACTGGTACGTCGAGCTGTCCAAGACGACGTTCCTGGCGGGCGGCGAGCCGGCCGAGGTCAGCAAGCGCGTCCTCGGCGAGGTCCTCGACGTCACGCTGAGGCTGCTGCACCCGGTCGTCCCGTTCGTCACCGAGACCCTGTGGACGACGCTGACCGGCGGCGAGTCGGTCGTCATCGCCGACTGGCCCAAGGACAGCGGCTTCCGGGACGCCGACGCCGAGCGCGAGATCGAGACACTCCAGTCCGTCATCACCGAGGTCCGCCGCTTCCGCGCCGACCAGGGACTCCAGCCCGGCCAGCGGGTCCCGGCCCGCCTGGACCTGGACGGCACCGCGCTCGCCCCGCACGAGGCTGCCATCCGCCAGCTGCTGCGGCTCCAGCCGGAGGGCGAGGACTTCTCGGCGACGGCGACCCTGCCGGTCTCGGGCGCCACGGTCGCGCTGGACCTGTCCGGCACGATCGACGTGGCCGCCGAGCGCAAGCGGCTGGCGAAGGACCTGGCCGCCGCCGAGAAGGAGAAGGCCCAGGCCCAGGGCAAGCTCGGCAACGAGGCGTTCCTGGCCAAGGCCCCGGACAAGGTCGTCGACGGGATCCGCGCCCGGCTGGCCAAGGCGGACGAGGACATCGCCCGCATCCAGACCCAGCTGGACCGCCTGCCGCAGGCGTAGGTGCCGGTATCACGTAGGTGGCGAAGGCCCCGGAACGTACAGTTCCGGGGCCTTCGCCGCTGTCTGTCGGTGGCCGTCCGTAGACTGGCCCCGTGAGCGAGCTCCCCCCCTACGGCAACGACGACGACCAGCCCGATGCCCTCGACTCCTTCGACGAGATCATCGCGGCCGAGACCGACCGCGACCCCGACCTCGCGGTGATCGAGGCCGGCAGCCGCACCCTGCGCACCCTGGGCGGTCCGCCGGAGTCCGGCGTGCCCACCCGGCCCGCCGACCCCGAGGTCGACAAGGCCCTGCGCGAGGTCGAGGCGGAGCTGGCCACCCGCTGGGGCGAGACCAAGCTGGAGCCCTCCGTCAGCCGGATCGCCGCGCTGATGGACCTGCTGGGCGAACCGCAGCGGGCGTACCCCTCGATCCACATCACGGGGACGAACGGCAAAACCTCCACCGCCCGCATGATCGAGGCCCTCCTCGGCGCCTTCGACCTGCGCACCGGGCGGTACACCTCCCCGCACGTCCAGTCGATCACCGAGCGCATCAGCCTCGACGGCGCGCCGGTCTCCGCCGAGCGGTTCGTCGAGACCTACCACGACATCAAGCCGTACGTGGAGATGGTCGACGCCGCCCAGGAGTACCGGCTGTCCTTCTTCGAGGTGCTCACCGGCATGGCGTACGCCGCCTTCGCCGACGCCCCCGTGGACGTGGCCGTCGTGGAAGTGGGCATGGGCGGCTCCTGGGACGCCACCAACGTGATCGACGGGGACGTCGCCGTCGTCACCCCCATCGACCTCGACCACACCGACCGGCTCGGCGGGACGCCCGCCGAGATCGCCGTGGAGAAGGGCGGGATCATCAAGACGGGCGCCACTGTGATCCTGGCCCAGCAGCCCGTCGACGCGGCGCAGGTCCTGCTGAAGAAGGCCGTCGAGGTGGACGCCACGGTGGCGCGCGAGGGCCTGGAGTTCGGGGTCGTCGCCCGGCAGGTCGCCGTCGGCGGACAGCTGGTCACCCTGCGCGGCGTCGGCGGCGAGTACCCCGAGGTGTACCTGCCGCTGCACGGCCCCTACCAGGCGCACAACGCGGCCGTGGCGCTCGCCGCCGTCGAGGCGTTCTTCGGTGTGGGCGCCCAGCGGCCCGAGCCGCTGGACATCGACACCGTCCGCAAGGCCTTCGCGTCCGTGTCGGCGCCCGGCCGCATGGAGGTCGTCCGGCGGTCCCCGACCGTCGTGCTCGACGCCGCCCACAACCCGGCCGGGGCCCACGCCACCACCGAGGCGGTGCGCGAGGCGTTCGACTTCAGCCGGCTGATCGGCGTGGTCGGGGCCAGCGGCGACAAGAACGTGCGGGGGCTGCTGGAGGCCTACGAGCCGATCCTCGCCGAGGTCGTCATCACCCAGAACTCCAGCCACCGCGCCATGGGCGCGGACGAGCTGGCCGCGATCGCCGTCGAGGTGTTCGGCGAGGAGCGCGTCCAGGTCGAGCCTCGGCTGCCCGACGCCCTGGAGGCGGCGATCACGCTCGCCGAGGAGGAGGGCGAGTTCGCCGGCGGCGGCGTCCTGGTCACCGGTTCCGTCATCACGGTCGGGGAAGCCCGGCTGCTCCTGGGGAAGGGCTGAGTTCTCACACCATGCGTACGCTCTGTTCCTCCACGCTCATCGGCGAGTTCTTCATCATCGGCTTCGCCGGTCTGGTCGCCATGAAGGACGCCGACCTCACCACGTCCACGGTGTGGACGGTGTGCGGCATCGCGATGTTCCTCTGCCTGCTGCTGTGCGGTGTGGTCACCCGGCCCGGGGGCGTCGCCCTCGGCTGGGCGCTCCAGATCGCCCTGGTCCTCAGCGGTTTCGTCGTGCCGATGATGTTCATCCTCGGCCTGCTCTTCGGGGCCCTGTGGTGGGCGTCCGTGCACTACGGCCGGGAGATCGACGCGGCCAAGGCACGCTTCGCCGCGCAGGCCGCCGCCAACCCCTCGGATACTGCTGACGCTGTGTGACAGGGGCCAGGACCCGCCCTGTAATCTCGTCCCACCGCACCCCGGCAGTAGAAGGAGTCACCCAGTGAGCCAGCGCACCCTCGTCCTGCTCAAGCCCGACGCCGTCCGTCGTGGCCTGACCGGCGAGATCATCAGCCGTATCGAGCGCAAGGCCGGCTGGCAGATCACCGCGCTGGAACTGCGCACCCTGGACCAGGACACCCTGGAGCAGCACTACGGCGAGCACAAGGGCAAGCCCTTCTACGAGCCGCTGGTGGAGTTCATGGCTTCCGGCCCGGTCGTCGCCCTGATCGTCGAGGGCGAGCGGGTCATCGAGGGCGTGCGCGCCCTGGCCGGCCCGACCGACCCGATCGCCGCCGCCCCCGGCTCGATCCGCGGTGACTTCGGTGTGATCGTCCGCGAGAACCTGATCCACGCCTCCGACTCCGAGGAGTCCGCCGACCGCGAGGTGAAGATCTTCTTCCCCGGGCGTGCCTGAGCCGTGTAACGGCTTCGGGCGCGCAGGTTTCGGGAATTTTTCTGAGGGTCCGTCACCTCGCCTCTCCGCCCTGACCAGGGACGGCCGTACGATTTCGGCCGTCCTTCGGCATATGCGCGCCGATCGGGGGAACGCGTGCCTCCGATGGACCGTCTCCACAAGCGAGGCGTTGCGGCATCTGCTGACAATGGCGAAGACCCTCGCGCAGTGTTCGTGCAGGCGCGTTTACGATGTAAGCCTTCACGTCACAGCACCCACCTCGCCGACCTGAAAAGCCCTCACAAGCTCATGGGAAGGCCAGTCGAATCCTGATGGGGAACTCAATGTCGTTCATCGGCCGTGACATGGCTGTCGACCTCGGGACCGCCAACACGCTGGTGTACGTCAGGGGTCGCGGGATCGTACTCAACGAGCCGTCCGTCGTCGCGATCAACACCAACACCGGTGGCATCCTCGCGGTCGGCTCCGAAGCGAAGAAGATGATCGGGCGGACACCCGGCAACATCGTCGCCGTGCGTCCGCTGAAGGACGGTGTCATCGCCGACTTCGAGATCACCGAGCGGATGCTCCGCTACTTCATTCTGAAGATCCACAAGCGGCGGTATCTGGCCAGGCCGCGGGTCGTCGTCTGTGTGCCCTCGGGCATCACGGGCGTCGAGCGCCGTGCCGTCATCGAGGCGTCGACCCAGGCCGGCGCCCGGCAGGTGCACATCATCGAGGAGCCCATGGCCGCGGCCATCGGTTCCGGCCTGCCGGTCCACGAGGCCACGGGCAACATGGTGGTGGACATCGGCGGCGGCACCACGGAGGTCGCGGTCATCTCGCTCGGCGGCATCGTCACCGCCCAGTCCATCCGCGTCGCGGGCGACGAA
The DNA here is from genome assembly GCF_033794725.1 of Streptomyces sp. ID05-39B. Classification (NCBI taxonomy): domain Bacteria; kingdom Bacillati; phylum Actinomycetota; class Actinomycetes; order Kitasatosporales; family Streptomycetaceae; genus Streptomyces; species Streptomyces sp. ID05-39B. The sequence continues at coordinate 6,343 of NZ_JARGEF010000185.1, forward strand.
CTGGACAGCGCGATCATCCAGCACATCAAGAAGGAGTACAGCCTCCTTCTCGGTGAGCGGACGGCCGAGCAGATCAAGATCACGATCGGTTCGGCGTACGACCTCGACTCCGACGAGCACACCGAAATCCGCGGCCGGGACCTGGTGTCCGGGCTGCCCAAGACCGTCGTCATCTCGGCCGCCGAAGTACGCAAGGCGATCGAGGAACCCGTCAACGCCATCATCGACGCCGTGAAGACCACCCTCGACAAGTGCCCGCCGGAGCTGTCCGGCGACATCATGGACCGAGGAATCGTTCTGACCGGCGGCGGAGCCCTGCTGCGCGGCCTGGACGAGCGGCTGCGCCGGGAGACCGGCATGCCCATCCACATCGCCGAGGACCCGCTGGACAGCGTGGCGCTCGGATCCGGCAAGTGCGTCGAGGAGTTCGAGGCGCTCCAGCAGGTTCTGGACGCGGCGCCGCGCAGATGACGTAACGCTTCGATTCCGCCGTACGGGATGATCGCCTCTCGTACGGCGGATCGTTGGTATTGCGGTCTAAGATCCTCAAGAACCCCCCAAGCACCCCATACCGCGCCCCCGGAATTTCCGGGGGCCACCCGAATTCCCGTATTCCTATGAGGAAGGGCACGGCCGCCGCACGTGAGGGACACACGAGAGAGCCGGCTGCTCCTGGTGCTGCTGGTCGCCGTCGCGTTCGCGCTGATCACGGTGGACATCCGCGGTGGAGAGGACTCCCCGGTCGACGGTGCCCGGCAGGCCGCGTCCGCGGTCTTCGGCCCGATCGAGGACGGGGTGGCGTCGGCGGTGGATCCCGTCGGCAACGCGGTCTCCGCCGTACGCGACTCGGGCGAGCGTCATGACCGGCTCGCCGCGCTGGAGAAGGAGAACGCGGCCCTCGAGGCGAAACTCGGCAGCGACGACCGCAACCGCAGCCGCCTGGTACAGCTCGACAAGATGCTGAAGACCGCCGGCGCCGGCCAGTACGGCATCAAGGGCGCCCAGGTCATCGCGATCGGAGCGGCGCAGGGCTTCTCCTGGACCGTGACCATCGACGTCGGCGCCCACGACGGCATCACCCGCGACATGACCGTCCTGAACGGGGACGGCCTGGTCGGCCGCGTGACCACCGTCGGACCCGACACCGCCACCGTCCTGCTCGCCAGCGACCCCGACTTCGCCGTCGGCACCCGCATGGAGGCCTCCGACGAACTGGGCTTCGCCTCCGGACAGGGCGACCGCCCGCTGCGCGTCGAACTCCTCAACGGCAAGGCCGAGGTGAAGAAGGGCGACCGTCTGGTCACCTTCGGCTCGCAGGCCGACAAGCCGTTCGTACCCGGCGTGCCGGTCGGCGTGGTCTCCCGCGTCGACCCGTCCGGCGGCGACCTCACCCGCACCCTCTACGTCACGCCGTACGTCAGCTTCACCAAGCTCGACATCGTCGGCGTCGTCGTCGAGGCCCCGAAGAAGGACCCGCGCGACACCGTGCTGCCCACCAAGCCCAAGCCGGTCCCCACGCCGACGGTGACCGTCACGGTCACCCCGAACGCGAACGCACCCGTCGAAGGCCAGGAAGAGCAGTAGGAGCTGACTACCCCCATGCGCGTCAACCGGATCCTGCTCTCCGTCCCGCTGATCGTCGTCGCCCTGGTGATCCAGGTGAGCGTCCTCGCCCGCCTGCACCTCCCCGGTGCCGTCCCCGATCTGCTCCTCCTCACCGTGCTGGGCCTCGCCCTGATCTACGGCCATGTCGGCGGCGCCCTCATCGGCTTCGGCGCCGGCCTGCTCGCCGACCTCGCCCCGCCCGCCGACCACGCCGCGGGCCGCTACGCCCTCGTGCTGTGCGTCATCGGCTACCTCGCCGGGCTCGTCAAACCGGAGACCGGCCGCATCAAGTCGGCCACCGGCCCGATGGTCGTGGTGGTCGCCGCCGCGATCGGCTCCACCCTGATGTACGCCGGTGTCGGCGCCCTCGTCGGCGACACCTCCGCCCGTCATGTCGGCCTCACCGGCCTGCTGTTCTCGGCGGCCCTGTACGACCTGCTGCTCGCCCCCTTCGTCGTGCCGGGCGTGATGTTCCTGGCCCGGCGGGCCGACAACGACCCGCTCGCCGACACAGGCTCCGGCGGCAAGGCGTCCGACATCTCCTCCGGGTGGCTCTCCTCCGGCACCGGCCTGCGGATCGGCGGCCAGCGCGGCGGCCTGAAGATGAAGGCTGCCCGCTCCCGGATGGCCCGCGCCGGGCGCATCAAGGGGGTCAAGCGGCTGTGAGGACGCTGGAGTTGACGCACGGTGAGGCCTGCGGTGCCGGGTACCTCCCCGGCGAGGGGGACGCCCTGAGGTTCACCCGAACGGGGTCGCAGGGACGGAACGGGGCCTCACGGGCCGGTCGTTCATCATTCGTACGCACAGCCACGAGCACGGCCACAAGCACGGCCATTGCCACGAGCACAGCCACTGCCACAAGCACCGCGACAGCCCCGAGCACAGCCCCTGCGATGAGCACGGGCAGCAGCACAGCCCCTGCCATGAGCACGGGCACCAGCACAGCCACACGCACCCGCGTCCGGGCATTCACGTCCGCGCCCTGAGAGGGGGAGACAGCCGCAGTGACCAACATTCCCGAGACCGGGCGGACCCCACGGGTCCAGATCCGGCTCGTCGTGATCCAGATCCTCGTCCTCTCCCTCCTCGGCACCCTCGGCGGCCGGCTGTGGTACCTCCAGATCCGTGAGGGCGCGGAGTACGCCAAGGAGGCCTCCGGCAACCACGTCCAGCAGGTCGTCGAGCCCGCCGTGCGCGGCTCCATCCTGGACGCGCGGGGCGTCCCCCTCGCGGACAACGAGACACGGCTCGTCGTCTCCGCCTCCCGCACCGAACTGCTGAAGCAGAAGGACGACGGCGACGCCGTCCTGGCCAAGCTCGCCACGGTGCTCGGCATGCCCGCCGAGGAAGTCGCGCAGAAGGTCCGGCTGTGCGACGCGAAGACCCCCCAGCCTTGCTGGAACGGCTCGCCCTACCAGCCCATCCCCATCACCGACGAGGCCACGCCCAAGCAGGCCCTCCAGATCCGTGAGCGCGCCGAGGACTTCCCCGGCATCACCGCCGAGCCCGAGGCGATGCGCCGCTACCCGAGCCCCGGCGCGGCCAACACCGCCCAGGTCCTCGGCTACCTCTCCCCGGTCACCGACGAGGAGATCACCAAGGCGCAGGACACCGACTCGCCCTTCCTGCGCTCCGACCAGGTCGGCCGGTCCGGCCTGGAGCGCCAGTACGACAAGGAACTGCGCGGCAAGGCGGGCGTCACCCGCTACGAGGTCGACAACCTCGGCCGGGTCATCGGCGAGGCCGAGGCCGACGCGGCACAGCCCGGTTCCAACCTCGTCACCAGCATCGACGCCCGCGTCCAGCGGGTCGCCGAGTACGAGCTGAACGAGGCGATGAAGGAAGCCCGCAAGCAGCACGACAGGAACACCAACGAGAACTACAAGGCCGACGCCGGCGCGGTCGTCGTGATGGAGGCCCGGACCGGCCGCGTGGTCGCCATGGCGTCCAACCCGAACTACGACCCGAACGCCTGGGTCGGCGGGATCTCCGCCAAGGACTACAAGAAGCTCACCGGGAAGTCCTCCAACTACCCGCTGCTCAACAGGGCCATACAGGGTCAGGCGGCACCCGGCTCCATCTTCAAGGTGGTCTCCACGGCCGCCGCGGTCCAGGCGGGCTACGACTTCGACGGGCGCTACAACTGCTCCAGCTCGTACTCCGTCGGCGGCCAGGTCTTCAAGAACTTCGAGTCCCAGAACCACGGCCCGATCGGCCTCGGCCGTGCCCTGGAGGTCTCCTGCGACACCGTCTTCTACTCCCTCGCCCACCGCGAGTGGCAGAAGGACGGCGGCATCGACCCCAAGGGCAAGCCGAAGGACTACTTCTACAAGACCGCCCACCAGTTCGGCCTCGGCAAGGAGACCGGCATCGACCTCCCCAACGAGGTCACCGGCCGCGTCCCCGACCGCGAGTGGAAGCAGTCCTACTGGGACGCCAACAAGGTCGGCTGGTGCAAGACGGGCAAGAAGAACGGCAGCTACGTCGAGGTGATCGCGTACGAGAACTGCCTCGAGGGCAACAAGATGCGCGCCGGTGACGAGATCAACTACTCCATCGGCCAGGGCGACACCCTCGTGACCCCGATCCAGATGGCCACCATCTACGCGGCCATCGCCAACGGCGGCACGCTGTACGACCCGACGGTCGGCAAGGCCATCGTCAGCCCCGACGGCAGGACGGTCCAGGAGATCGCCCCCAAGGCCCACGGCAAACTGCCCGTCACCAAGCAGACCCTGGCCAAGATGGACGACGCCCTCGCCGGCGTGGCCACCCGCGGTACGGCGGCCTGGCGCTTCGGCGGCTGGCCCCAGGACAAGATCGAGATGCACGCCAAGACCGGCACCGCCGAGGTCTACGGCAAGCAGACGACGTCCTGGTTCGCCACGTACACCAAGGACTACTCGATCGTGATGACGATCTCCCAGGGAGGCACCGGTTCCGGTGCCTCCGGCCCGGCCGTGCGGAACATATACGACGCTCTCTACGGTGTCTCGGACACCGGCGTGATCAACAAGAAGAACGCGCTGCTGCCCACCCCGCAGAAGGCCCTGCCGAAGATCAAGACGGACGGCACGATCGCCTCCCCGAAGATCTCCAAGGACCCGGCGAAGGAGCAGCAGACCTACCAGAAGGCCACCCCGGAGGGCACGCCCGCTCCCGGCGGGACCCAGCCGGCGGCGACCGTCGCCTCGCCTGAGTCCACCAACCGTGACACGCGGCGGCGAGGGCGCCGACGGGGAAGCCGGAGGAACCGCACATGACCGGGGCGAACGGCTTCTCCGTCTCCGGGTACGGGCCCGAGCGGGCCGGCTGGACGCGGATCTTCGCCCGCGACTCGCTGGCCCGGCGGCTGGACTGGCCGATACTGCTGGCGGCCGTCGCGCTGTCGCTGATCGGCTCCCTGCTGGTGTACTCGGCGACCCGCAACCGCACCGAGATCAACCAGGGCGATCCGTACTTCTTCCTGTTCCGGCACCTCGTCAACACCGGTATCGGGCTCGCCCTGATGATGGGCACGATCTGGCTCGGACACCGCACCCTGCGCAACGCCGTGCCCGTCCTGTACGGCCTCTCGGTGCTGCTGATCCTGCTGGTGCTCACCCCGCTGGGCTCCACCGTCAACGGCGCCCACTCCTGGATCCAGCTCGGCGGCGGCTTCTCGCTCCAGCCCTCGGAGTTCGTGAAGATCACGATCATCCTGGGCATGGCGATGCTGCTGGCGGCCCGCGTCGACGCGGGCGACAAGCTCTACCCCGACCAGCGCACGGTGCTCCAGTCCCTCGGTCTGGCCGCCGTACCCATGCTGGTCGTCATGCTGATGCCGGACCTCGGGTCCGTCATGGTCATGGTGATCATCGTGCTGGGCGTGCTGCTGGCCTCCGGCGCCTCCCACCGGTGGGTCTTCGGGCTCCTCGGCGCGGGCGCGGCCGGCGCGATCGCGGTCTGGCAGCTGCACATCCTGGACGACTACCAGATCGCCCGCTTCGCCGCCTTCGCCAACCCCAGCCTCGACCCCGCAGGCGTCGGCTACAACACCAACCAGGCGCGCATCGCCATCGGTTCCGGCGGGCTCACCGGGTCCGGACTGTTCGAGGGCTCGCAGACGACCGGCCAGTTCGTCCCCGAGCAGCAGACCGACTTCGTGTTCACCGTGGCCGGCGAGGAACTGGGCTTCGTCGGCGGCGGCCTCATCATCGTGCTGCTCGGCGTCGTCCTGTGGCGCGCCTGCCGCATCGCCCGCGAGACGACCGAGCTGTACGGCACGATCGTCGCCGCCGGGATCGTCGCCTGGTTCGCCTTCCAGTCCTTCGAGAACATCGGCATGACCCTCGGCATCATGCCGGTCACCGGTCTGCCCCTGCCGTTCGTGTCCTACGGCGGCACATCGATGTTCGCGGTGTGGGTGGCGGTGGGACTGCTGCAGTCGATCCGGGTGCAGCGGCCCATGTCGGCGTAGGCCAAGTGACGCGGGCGCCACGTCACGTGCCGTTCTCCCCGCGTTCGGCGCGAATCCGAGCCCGGTCGGCCCTGCCGTCCGGGCTCGACTGCCACTAGATTCGGTTCATGGCGGAGACGAAGCGCGAGATCGAGCGCAAGTACGAATCCGATGACAGCGGGCTGCCCGACCTCACGGGCGTCTCCGGAGTCGCTGCCGTACTCGACAAGGGCGTCGCCGAACTGGACGCCACCTACTACGACACCGCCGACGCACGGCTCTCCGCCGCCTCCCTCACCCTGCGCCGCCGCACCGGCGGCTCCGACGAGGGCTGGCACCTCAAGTTCCCCGTCGCCCCCGGCGTCCGCGACGAGATACGGGCCCCGCTGTCCGACACCCTCCCGCGCGCCCTCGCCGGCCTGATCCGCTCCCACGTCCGCGACGCCGAGGTGGCCCCCGTGGTCCGGCTCCGCTCCGCCCGCGACGTACGCGACCTGGTCGACACCGAGGGCCGGCTGCTCGCCGAGGTCAGCGTGGACGAGGTGCGCGCCGACCGGCTGACCGGCGACGGCGGCTCCGCCCAGTGGACCGAGATCGAGGTGGAACTCGCCGACGGCGGCGACCCGGACTTCCTCGACAAGGTCGACAAGCGGCTCCGCAAGGCGGGCGTACGGCCGTCCCGGTCGGCGTCGAAACTGGCGCGGGCCCTCGCGGAGACCGAACCCAAGCGCGGGAAGAAGGGCAGGCCGAAGGCCCGCCAGGACGGGAAGCCGGCCGCCGGGGCCGGCGTCTGCGCCACCCCCGTGACCGCCGGGGACCACGTCCTGGCGTACCTGCGCGCCCAGCGAGACGCGATCGTCCAGCTCGATCCGGCCGTCCGCCGGGACCTCCCCGACTCCGTGCACCGCATGCGCGTCGCCACGCGCCGGGCGCGCAGTGCGTTCCGTTCCTACGCCAAGGTCCTGGACCGCACGGCCACCGACCCGATCGGCGAGGAACTGAGGTGGCTCGCCGGTGAACTCGGCGTGGACCGGGACCAGGAGGTGCTCACCGACCGCCTGACGGCCGCCCTGGACGCACTCCCGCGCCCGCTGGTCACCGGCCCCGTCCGCAACCGGCTGCGCACCTGGGCACGGGCGCGCAGCGGCGGCTCACGCCGGCGCCTCATCGCCGTACTGGACGGCAAGCGGTATCTGGCGCTGCTCGACACGCTGGACCGGCTGGTCGACGAGCCGCCCCTGCTGACGGCCGCCGCGGGCGCTCCGCAGAAGGTGCTCGCCAAGGCCGTACGCAAGGACTTCGGACAGGTCGCCGCGCTGGTGGAGGAGGCACTCGCGCTGCCGCCCGGCGCCGACCGGGACCTGGCCCTGCACGACGCCCGCAAGGAGACCAAGCGGACCCGCTACTCCGCCGAGACGGCCGTGCCCGCGCTCGGCGGGCCCGCCGCCGACCTGGTCCGCCTGATGAAGTCCCTCCAGGGCCTGCTCGGCGACCACCAGGACAGCGTGATGACGCGCGAGGCTCTGCGCGAGCTCGCCGCCCAGGCACACGCGGCGGGGGAGAGCGCCTTCACCTACGGCGTGCTCTACGCCAGGGAGGAGCGCCGCGCGGAGCTGGCGGAGGCGGCGCTGCCCCAGGCCTGGGAGACGATCGGCGCGGCGACGGAGGTCTGATCCGCCGGGCACTCGCGGCGTTCGGGGACGCCTCGGGAGCGGGTTAGGCTAGATGGTCACCCCTGTCAGCTCACGAAGGTAACCCCGCGATGTCTGTCGAGTCGGTCTTCCCGCAGCTCGAAGCTCTGCTCCCGCACGTGCAGAAGCCGATCCAGTACGTCGGCGGCGAGCTCAACTCCACGGTCAAGCCCTGGGAGTCCTGCGACGTCCGCTGGGCGCTGATGTACCCGGACGCGTACGAGGTCGGGCTGCCCAACCAGGGCGTCATGATCCTCTACGAGGTCCTCAACGAGCAGGAGGGCGTCCTCGCCGAGCGCACGTACAGCGTGTGGCCGGACCTGGAGGCTCTGATGCGCGAGCATCACGTCCCGCAGTTCACCGTGGACAGCCACCGCCCGGTGAAGGCCTTCGACGTGTTCGGCCTGTCCTTCTCCACCGAGCTGGGCTACACGAACATGCTGACCGCGCTGGACCTGGCGGGCATCCCGCTGGAGTCCAGCGACCGCGGACTCGACGACCCGATCGTGCTGGCCGGCGGCCACGCGGCCTTCAACCCCGAGCCGATCGCCGACTTCATCGACGCGGCGGTCATCGGCGACGGCGAGCAGGCCGTGCTCGACATGACGAAGATCATCCGGCAGTGGAAGGCCGAGGGCCGGCCGGGCGGCCGCGAGGAGGTCCTCTTCCGCCTGGCGAAGACCGGCGGCGTGTACATCCCGCGCTTCTACGACGTCGAGTACCTGCCGGACGGCCGCATCGCCCGAACCGTGCCCAACAGGTCGGGCGTCCCGTGGCGCGTGTCGAAGCACACGGTCATGGACCTCGACGAGTGGCCCTACCCCAAGCAGCCCCTCGTCCCGCTGGCGGAGACGGTCCACGAGCGGATGTCGGTGGAGATCTTCCGAGGCTGCACCCGCGGCTGCCGCTTCTGCCAGGCCGGCATGATCACCCGCCCGGTGCGCGAGCGTTCCATCACCGGCATCGGCGACATGGTGGAGAAGGGCCTGAAGGCGACGGGCTTCGAGGAGGTCGGCCTCCTCTCCCTGTCCTCCGCGGACCACAGCGAGATCGGCGAGATCGCCAAGGGCCTCGCGGACCGTTACACGGAAGACAAGATCGGCCTCTCGCTGCCCTCCACCCGCGTGGACGCCTTCAACGTCGACCTGGCCAACGAACTGACGCGCAACGGCCGCCGGTCCGGCCTCACCTTCGCCCCCGAGGGCGGCTCCGAGCGCCTGCGCAAGGTCATCAACAAGATGGTCTCCGAAGAGGACCTGATCAGGACCGTCGCCACCGCGTACGGCAACGGCTGGCGCCAGGTGAAGCTGTACTTCATGTGCGGTCTGCCGACGGAGACCGACGAGGACGTCCTGCAGATCGCCGACATGGCGACCCGCGTGATCCAGAAGGGCCGCGAGGTCTCCGGCGCCAACGACATCCGCTGCACGGTCTCCATCGGCGGCTTCGTGCCCAAGCCCCACACCCCGTTCCAGTGGGCGCCGCAGCTCTCCGCCGAGGAGACCGACGCCCGCCTGGAGAAGCTCCGCGACAAGATCCGCGGCGACAAGAAGTACGGCCGCTCGATCGGTTTCCGCTACCACGACGGCAAGCCCGGCATCGTCGAAGGCCTGCTGTCCCGGGGCGACCGCCGCATCGGCGCCGTCATCCGCGCGGTCTACGAGGACGGCGGCCGCTTCGACGGATGGCGCGAACACTTCTCCTACGACCGCTGGATGAGCAGCGCCGAGAAGGCGCTGGCCCCCTTCGGCGTGGACGTCGACTGGTACACCACCCGTGAGCGCGGCTACGAGGAGGTCCTGCCCTGGGACCACCTGGACTCCGGCCTCGACAAGGACTGGCTCTGGGAGGACTGGCAGGACTCCCTGGACGAGACAGAGGTCGAGGACTGCCGCTGGACGCCGTGCTTCGACTGCGGGGTGTGCCCTGCCATGGACACGTCCATCCAGATCGGCCCCACGGGCAAGAAGCTGCTCCCGCTGACCGTCGTGAAGTAGGGCGGGCGGCGGAACCCGCGCACGGGAGGGCCCGGCCGCACCGAACGGTGTGGCCGGGCCCTCGTGCGTTTCACGCGTTCCTGGGGTGGCCCACTGGGTGGGCGACCTGACCGGCGCGCTGCGCGCCTGCGACCGTATGCCGGCCGTGCCCGACCTGCCCGAGACGATCCGACGGCAGACCGAGATCAACCGGGAGTTCTCCGTCCGGCGGACCGTTGGACTGCCCAAGCCGTCCGCTCCCGGCCGCCGCCCCAAGGCGGGACGGGGAGCGAGGCCGGGGCGGCGGAAATGAGAACCCCGGGTGTGATGGGATCCGGACGGGCCGCTCCGGCGTCCTCGCGGGTATGGACCTCGACAAGCCGCCCGTCCGGCAGCCCTCGCAGCAGCAGCCCGAAGGGTGCCTCGTCGTCGCGATCCGGTTGCCCGTGCGGATCGTCGCGCTCGTCCTGGTCCTGCCGGTGCGGATGGCCTGGGACGCGCTCGTCGTCGCCTGCCGCTTCCTGAACGACCTCCTGCTGCGCCCACTCGGCCGGGCCCTGCTGTGGCTCGGCAGGGTCCTCGTGGTCCTGCCCCTGGTGGGCCTGTGGCGGTACGTCGTCGTCCCGGTCGGCAAGGCCCTGGCCTGGCTCGGGAAGGTGCTGGTCGTCGCCCCGCTGGTCTGGTGCCACCGCTGCCTCCTCACCCCCGTCGGCCACGCCTTGGTCTGGCTGTACGCGCGCGTACTGACGCCCGCCGTCATCGGCCTGGGCGCCGCCCTGGCCTGGCTGGCGCGGTACCTGGTCGTCGTACCCGCCCGGTGGCTGTACGACTGGGTCCTCGCCCCCCTCGGCCGGGCGGGCCGAGCCCGCGAGCCCCCGCACGAAGCCCCGGCGGGCGCGCTTGTCGTTCATCGCGCCCTGTGTCCCCGCCTCCGCGACGCGGGCTACCGGCACGACAAGCTGGCCCGTCAGGTCATCGAGGG
>NZ_JARGEF010000186.1:0-14901 GCF_033794725.1 Streptomyces sp. ID05-39B
TCCCACAACTGCCGGCGCAGCCACTCCGGCCAGAACCGCTGCTGCTGGCGGGGCTGCTGCACCATCCGTCCGAGGCGGAGAGCCTCCAGGATCTGCTGACCGACCATTTCGCGCGGCCGGACCGGGAGCGGCCCTGGCCGGAGTTCTGGCAGTTGCAGCAGCGGTTCTGGCCGGAGTGGCTGCGCCGGCAGTTGTGGGAGCCGCTGTTCCTGGCGGCGCTGGCGGCCGGGGCGTGGGGGGCGTCGCGCGGGCCGCGGCGGGCGTTCGGCGTCCTCGTGGCCGGCGCCGCGTCCACGGGGGTGCTCACGCAGGCCGGGCATCCCGACATCGCCATCTGGGGCGAGCGGCTGATCGTGCTGGCGTGGCTGCTGCCGGTGCTCGGGGTGCCGCTGCTGCTGGAACCCCTGGTACGGGGCCGGGTGGCCCTGCCGGCGCAGGAACGACCGAATCGGACTCACTCGATGAGGTGACAAAGGCACGGCCGTTGACGCGGGCGGGAACATACCGCCAATGCCCCTCTTTGTTCCGGTCCGATGAGCGTCGGCGTCCTCACCCGCCGTCCGGCACGCGGCGCGACGGCACTGTACGGCGGGCGCACCTGGCGTCCGAGCCCCTACCAGGTCTTCGGGTTCCTGTTCTGGCTGGTCATGTCGCTGTCGTACTGGCGGTTGCCGCTGTGCTGCGACGCCGGACAGCACGCGGCGGTCGTCGAGCGGCTGCGGGCCGACCTGCTCTCCCCGCGCCATCCGACGGGCGACCTGCCGGGCGCGGGCAGCCCCTACTACTCGCCGTACGCGGTGGCGCAGGGCGTGTTCGCGCGGCTGACCGGGCTGTCGGGCTGGGACGTGCTGCGGGTCGCCGGGCCGGTGAACCTGATGGTGCTGCTGACCGGCATCGGCCGCTTCACGCGCGTGCTCACAGCGCGCCCGTGGGCCCCGGTGCTGGCGCTGGCGGCGATGACCCTGCTGTGGGGCACGGAACGGGCCTGGTGGAGCGGCTATCTCGGCCTGATGTCGATGACCGGCAACCTCGGCTATCCGTCGGCCTTCGCCATCGGTCTCGCCTTCTGGGCGTGGGCCTGGACGGCCGCGCACGCGCGTGACGCGCGGGCGGTGCGGTTCGTGGGCCCCAACGGGCTGCGCGGCCTCACCGGGTACGCCGTGCTCGGCGCGCTCTACGGCGTCATCGTGCTGGTGCACCCGATCACGGCGGTCGGGGCGGTGACCGGCGGCGTGGCCATCGCGGCGGGCCTGCAGCGCGGACGGCGCCCGGCGGTGCTGCTGCGCTGGGCCCTCACGGGCACGACAGCCCTGCTGACCGCTCTCGCATGGCCGTACTTCGACGTGTTCGCGCTGGCCACGGACAACAGCGTCGACGCAATGCACCGACGGCTGTACGACGGGCTCGCCGGGCATTTCTGGCTGGCCCTGCTGGGCGTACCGGCGCTGTGGCTGCGGGGCCGCAGGAACGGCGTCCGCGATCCGCTGGTGCTGATGTTCGCCCTGGACTGCCTGGTGGTGGCCTACGGCTGGTTCAGCGGCCACTACACCTACGGGCGCATCCTCGGACTCACGCTGGTGCCGCTGCAGTTCGCGCTCGCCGTGGAACTGGCGGTGCCCCGGCCGTGGGGCGCGGGGCGGCGAGTGCTGGGTGCCGTCACGGCGGCCGCGGCCTGCGCCGGCTTCCTCACCGTGCAGGCCGGGGCGGTGGTCCCGCGCGCGCTGGACCCGGTCGGCTTCGCCCAGCCGCCGCACTGGCCGTCGTACGACTGGGCCGCGCGGCACATGGCGCCCGGCGAGGTGGTGATCACCGACGGGTACTACGCCGTCCACCTGATCGCCGGGTACGGGCCGAACCTCGCCGCCCCCGCCTGGCCCGACGCGGCCCTGGACGAGCGGGAGCGGCTGCGGCGGCTCGCCGACGTGCGCGCCTATCTCGCCCCGGAGTCGACCCGCGCCGAGCGGTCGGCGATCGTGCGCCGCCATCACGTCCGCTGGCTGCTGCTCACGCGCTGGCACCGGGTGCCCGAGGAGGCCGTGGTGGTGGCGTGGAGCCGGCGGACGGGAGAGGTGCTGGCGCGGGTCGGTCCCTGAGGACGGTCACCCGGTGACGCCGGTGGGCGGCACGGTCGCTCGGTGACGCCGGTCCGCGGGACGGTCACTCGGTGACTCGGTCCGGGTGAGCGTTACTCGATGACGAGGTCGACCTCGATGTTGCCGCGGGTGGCGTTGGAGTACGGGCAGACCTGGTGGGCCTGCTCGACCAGCTTGCGGCCGGTCGCCTCGTCCACGCTCTCGGGCAGCTCGACGCGGAGGGCGACCTTCAGGCCGAAGCCCTCGCCCTGCTTGCCTATGCCGACCTCGGCGGTCACGGCCGCGTCGGACAGGTCGACCTTGGCCTGGCGGCCGACCAGGCCGAGGGCGCTGCCGAAGCAGGCCGCGTACCCGGCGGCGAAGAGCTGCTCGGGGTTGGTGCCCTGACCGTTGCCGCCCAGTTCCACCGGCATGGCCAGTCCGAGGTCGATCTTGCCGTCGGAGGAGACGGTGCGGCCCTCGCGGCCGTGGGTGGCGGTGGCGACTGCGGTGTAGAGCGCGTCCATGGATGAACCATCCCTCTCGAAAAGTCTGCGTTCGGGGAGTGGCCCGCCCCCACGCTGTTCGCGTCCGGGCGGCCTCACGACGACGAGTAGAGCACACAATTCAGTTGCACACAACTAAATGGCTCGCAGGGGCTACCCTGGAGGCATGACCCCGATGTCGACCCCCGCCGCTGCCGCCGCCGGCTCGGAGGAGAACTGGCTCCGCCTGGACAGCCAGATCTGCTTCTCCCTCCAGGCCGCCTCACGCGCCTTCAACGGCGTCTACCGCGTGATCCTGAAGGACCTCGGGCTCACCTACCCCCAGTACCTGGTGATGCTCGTCCTCTGGGAGGAGGGCGAGCTGCCCGTCAAGAAGCTGGGCGAGCACCTGCGCCTGGACTCCGGCACGCTCTCGCCGCTGCTGAAGCGGCTGGAGTCGGCCGGCCTGGTGCGCCGCGAGCGCAGCGCCCGCGACGAGCGCTCGGTGGAGGTCCGGCTGACCGAGGAGGGCACCGCCCTGCGTGAGCGCGCGGTGCGGGTGCCGCGCCGGATCGTCGCCGCGACCGGCCTCGACCTGCGGGAGATCGGCGAGCTGCGGGAACGCCTCGACCAGCTCACCAGCGCGCTGGACACGGCAGCCCTGGAGGAGGAGCTGGGCGACGCGGGGTGAACGGGGCCGGCCGGTGACCGGGGGGCCGGGTGTGAACGAGGGCCGAGGCTGAACAGGGCCGACGGTGGCCGCAGGGTCGACGGGGGCCGAGGGGCCGAGGGGCCGAGGGGCCGACCACAGTCCCTGCGGGCGGGCGCAGTGCCTGCTTCACTGGTTCCCGAGGCAGACTCACCACTCACCGACGAGGGGGAGATCAGGACATGACCTGGCTGGTCACGGGCGGCGCCGGCTACATCGGGGCGCACGTCGTACGGGCGATGACCGAGGCGGGCGAGCGTGCGGTGGTGTACGACGACCTGTCCACCGGCGTGGCCGAGCGCGTACCGGCCGGCGTGCCGCTCGTGGTGGGCTCGACGCTGGACGGCCCGCTGGTCTCCCGCACCCTCGCCGAGCACGCCGTCACCGGGGTCGTCCATCTGGCGGGGAAGAAGCAGGTCGGCGAGTCGGTACAGCTGCCCCTGCACTACTACCGGGAGAACGTGGAGGGACTGCGCGTCCTCCTGGAAGCGGTCACCGCCGCCGGGGTTCCGTCGTTCGTGTTCTCCTCCTCGGCCGCCGTCTACGGCATGCCGGACGTGGACCTGGTCACGGAGGAGACCCCGTGCGCGCCGATCTCCCCCTACGGCGAGACCAAGCTGGCCGGGGAGTGGCTGGTCCGCGCGACCGGCCGGGCCACCGGGCTGTCCACGGCCTCGCTGCGCTACTTCAACGTGGCCGGCACGGCGAGCCCAGAGCTGGCCGACACCGGCGTGTCCAACCTAATCCCCATGGTCTTCGAGCGCCTCACCCAGGACGCGGCGCCCCGCATCTTCGGCGACGACTACGCCACGCCCGACGGGACCTGTGTGCGGGACTACATCCACGTGGTCGACCTCGCGGAGGCACACGTGGCCGCCGCGCACTCCCTCCGGGCCTCTCCCGGGCACACCCTCACCCTCAACATCGGCCGCGGGGAGGGCGTCTCCGTCCGCGAGATGATCGACCGCGTCAACGCCGTCACCGGCTACGACCGGCCCCCCACGGTCACCCCACGCCGCCCCGGCGACCCGGCCCGCGTGGTCGCCTCCGCCGACCGCATCGCCGCGGAGCTGGGCTGGAAGGCCAAGCTCGACGTCCAGGACATGATCGTCTCGGCCTGGGAGGGGTGGGTACGACTGCATCCGGAGGCGGCCCTGGACTGAGCCTTCGCCGCGCCGACGGTCGTGGAGTCACGGCCACGGCGGCTCGAAGGCCGGCCGGGCCAGGCCGGAACCGTCCTGCGCAGGTCGGCCATCGGGCTGCGCCCGCGCCGATTCGGCAGGCTGAGCGCCGCGTTACGCCGCGCGGGAGTCGATCCGGCCCTCGCGGGCCGGCGCCGCCTGGTCGCTGCCGCTTGACGGCCGGGTGCTGCTGGTGGCCGCCTGCGGACGCGCCGCCCTCACCCCGCGCCGCCCTCACCCCGCGTCGACTCACCCCGCTGTCCGGCGTCTCCAAGTCCACAGCCGCCCGGATCGCGGACCACCTCGGACCACCCGGCAGATCGTCGAGGGGGAGCTCGCGATACCCAGGCCTCAGCCGCCTCTCGCGCACCGCGACAGGATCGCACCTGGCCGCGACCGCGCTCACGGATGTCCTCATGCTTCAGGCACCCCCCGCTTCGCTGGTGAAGCCCAAGGTGCTTCTGGCGGCGTTGAGAGGCCCCAAGCGGCCACAGCTCGACGGTCCGCCGCTTTCGCCCGCCGAGCGCGCAGTATTGAGTGGTTCCTACCTGAGTGCCGTTGTCGATGGTGACTAACCGGCAGGCCAGCGCATCATGGCCCGCTTGACGGCCCCCGAAGCCGAGTGACGAAGAACAACCCCTCGTGGCTACGCGTTGTTCAGGTAGGCCAGTACGGCCAGGACCCTGCGGTGGCCGCTGTCGCTCTGCGGGAGGCCCAGCTTCAGGAAGACGTTGCCGATGTGCTTGCTCACCGAGCGTTCGGTGATGACGAGGGCCGTGGCGATGGTGGTGTTGTCGCGGCCCTCGGCCACGAGCTTGAGCACCTCGCGTCCCCCGGGGTGAGCAGGTCCGGGGGCGAGTCCTTGCGGCGGGACATCAGCTCGGTGACGACCTCCGGGCCCAGCACCGTACCGCCGGAGGCGACCCGCTCCACGGCGTCGAGGAACTCGTCCGCCCGGCCGACCCGGTCCTTCAGCAGACAGCCGACCCCGCTCGCGCCGCCGCCGAGCAGCTCGGCGGCGTAGGACTCCTCGACGTACTGGGACAGCACCAGGACCGGCAGGCCCGGGATGCGCTCCCGTGCCTCCAGGGCGGCGCGCAGCCCCTCGTCGCGGAAGCCGGGCGGCATGCGCACGTCCAGCACGGCCACGTCGGGCCGGTGCTCCAGGAGCGCCGGCAGGATCTTTGGGCCCAAGCCGGCGACCGCCCGCACCTCGTGCCCGGCGGACGTCAGCAGCAGGACGAGGCCTCTCTCAGCAGGGCGTTGTCCTCCGCCAGTACGACTCTCCTGCCACCCTCGACTCCGGTTACGGCCTGCCGAGCCCCGCCGCTCACAGCACCTTGATCGCTTCGGCGGTGGCCTTCGCCAGCGCGCCCAGATATCCCTTGGGCAGCTTCGGGCTGCGGATCACCACCGAACGCCAGTAGAGCGGACCGGAGATCAGATCGAGCGCCAGCTCGTCGTCCAGGTCCCCACGCACCTCGCCGCGCTGCGTCGCCGCCGCCACGATCTTCAGCGCGACGCCCTCCTGCCCGTCCCGCAGCGCCTTCTGCACGGCCTCGGCGATCTCCGGGTTGCGGGCCGCCTCGGCCTGGAGGTCCGGGATGATCTGCGAGGCCACCGGATGCCGCAGCGCCCGTGACGTCACCTCGTACAGCACCCGCAGATCGCCTTCGAGGCTCCCCGTGTCGGGGGCGGGCAGGCCCTGTACGGCGATCGCCGAGACGACGTCCAGGACCAGGTGCAGCTTGGAGCGCCAGCGCCGGTACACGGCCGTCTTGCCGACGCCGGCGCGGCGGGCGATGCCCTCGATGGACATCCGGGCGTAGCCGACGGTCGCCAGCTCCTCGAACACGGCCGCCCGGATGGCCTCCGTCACGTCCTCACGCAGAACGGCCGCTCCCGCGGGGGTCCGGCGGCGAGGACGCGTCTGGGGCCCGTCGGCGTTCGTCGTCATACGGACCAGCATAGGGCGCGAGGACGATACGGGCCCGTCCCTACGCAATAGGGCATGGCGTCGCGACGAAACGGTGCCGTCGTCACGTGATCGGCCCGTGCCGGTCCTCACGGGAGCCGCCCGTGCCGGAGCCGCACCCCGTCCGCCCACCGTCGGGACGCAGCGGTCTCGTCCCGGCGTGGGAACAGATCGGCTCCCCGGCGTCCCCCGGTCTCGTTGCCGCGCCGGTACGGTCGCCGCCGCAACGAACGCACGCTGCCGTAACGACGAAACGGTTGCGTTCCGACGCCTGCTCGGCCTACGCTCACGTTGCGACGATACGGTGCCGTCCCGACGTAAGAGAACGTGAGAGAGAAACGTGCGGAAACGTCGGCGGACGGCGGGGGAACCGGACGCGCGCACCCCCGCCCCCCGAGTGAAAGCAGCGGATGTGAGTCAGGTCCTCCACACACCGCCTCAGGCACGGGCCGAGGTCCATGAAGACCTCGCGGCCCTCGCGGCCCGGCATGGCCTCTCGGTCAGCGGCGCCCGCCCCTCCCTGCCGGCCTACCTCCGCCGGCTGTGGGCCCGCAGACACTTCATCACCGCGTTCGCCACGGCCAAGCTCACCTCGCAGTACAGCCAGGCGAAGCTGGGCCAGGTCTGGCAGGTGATGACCCCGCTGCTGAACGCGGCCGTGTACTACTTCGTCTTCGGCGTGCTGCTCCAGACCAAACAGAACGTGCCGGACTACATTGCCTTCCTGGTCACGGGGGTGTTCATCTGGACGTTCACGCAGAGCTCGATCATGGCGGGCACCAAGGCGATCTCGGGCAACATCGGCCTGGTGCGGGCGCTGCACTTCCCCCGGGCCGCGCTGCCGCTCTCGTTCTGCCTCCAGCAACTGCAGCAGCTGCTGTTCTCGATGGCCGCCCTGGTGCTGATCCTGCTCGTCGTGGGGGTGCCGCCGGCCCTGTCCTGGCTGCTCGCGGTCCCGGTGCTGCTGCTCCAGTTCACGTTCAACGCGGGCGTCTCGATGATCCTGGCGCGGCTCGGCGCGAAGACCCCGGACATCGCCCAGCTGATGCCGTTCGTCCTGCGCACGTGGATGTACGTCTCGGGCGTGATGTGGAGCATCGACATCATGCTCAGCAAGCACAGCGACCTGCCGGCCTGGGTCGCCGACGTGCTGCGGGCCAACCCGACGGCCGTCTACATCGACCTGATGCGGTTCGCCCTGATCGACAGCTTCCACGCCGGCAACCTCCCGCCGCACGTGTGGGCGACCGCCATCGGCTGGGCGCTGCTGGCGGGCGTCGGAGGCTTCATCTACTTCTGGAAGGCTGAGGAGACGTACGGCCGTGGCTGACAACGCAACGCTCACCGACATCAACGACGTCACAACCGCCACCGGCACCGCCGACGAGCGGATCCCCACCGTCATCGCCGACCGCGTCGACATCGTCTACCGGGTCAACGGCACCACCGGAGGCCGCGGTTCCGCCACCGCCGCCCTGAACCGCATCGTGCGCCGCAAGAAGACCGAGAAGGCGGCGGGCGTGCGCACGGTGCACGCCGTCAGGAACGTCACCTTCGTGGCGTACAGGGGCGAGGCGATCGGCCTGATCGGCACCAACGGTTCGGGCAAGTCGACACTGCTCAAGGCGGTCGCGGGTCTGCTGCCGGTGGAGAACGGCAAGATCTACACCGATGGCCAGCCGTCCCTCCTGGGCGTCAACGCGGCCCTGATGAGCGACCTGACCGGCGAACGCAACGTCCACCTCGGCGGCCTGGCCATGGGCATGACGCGGGAGCAGATCAAAGAGCGCTACCAGGAGATCGTCGACTTCTCCGGCATCAACGACAAGGGCGACTTCATCTCCCTGCCCATGCGCACCTACTCCTCCGGCATGGGCTCCAGGCTGCGGTTCTCCATCGCCGCCGCCAAGGACCACGACGTCCTCCTCATCGACGAGGCGCTGGCCACCGGCGACGCGAAGTTCCGCCAGCGGTCGGCGGAGCGCATCCGCGCGATGCGCGAGCACGCCGGCACCGTCTTCCTGGTCAGCCACAGCAACAGCTCGATCCGCGAGACCTGCGAGCGGGTCCTGTGGCTGGAGCGCGGCGAACTGCGCATGGACGGCCCGACCGAAGAGGTCCTCAAGGAGTACGAGGCGTTCACCGAGCCCAAGAAGAAGCGCTGACGCCCCGCACGCACGCCATCAGGGGCGACAAGGGGGTGCCCCCGAGCCACACCGGCTCGGGGGCACCCCCTTCTCCCGTCCTACGAGTGCGTCCTACGAGTACGTCCTACGAGTGCGTCCTACGAGTGCGTCCGCAGCAGCGTCCGCATGGTGCGCATCGCCACCGACAGGTTGGCCAGATCGAAGGTCTCCGAACCCTGGATCTCCTCCAGCGTGGTGCGCGCCCGTCCCAGGATCGCCGCGTTCTTCTGCTCCCACGCCTTGAAGCGCTGCTCGGGCGTCGAGGTGCCGTTGCCGACGGCCAGGACGTCCGCGGTGAGCGCCGCGTGGGCCGCGTACAGGTCCTCGCGGATGGAGGCCCGGGCCATGGACTGCCAGCGGTCGGCCCGCGGCAGCTCGATGATGCGGTCCATGAGCCGGCTGATGTGCAGCCGGTCGGCGAGGTCGTAGTACACCTCGGCGACGTCCAGCGGGTCGCGGCCCATGCGGTCGGCCACCGACACGATGTCGAGGGCGGGGAACACCGACGAGAACCCGGCGACCCGGCCCGCGACCTCGTGGGGCACGCCGGAGCCGGTCAGCTCGTCGGAGATCTGCTGCCACCACTCCAGGTCCGCACCGCGCAGCAGGTTCGTCAGCTGCCCCCAGACCTGCTCGACACGGTCGGCGAAGAACTCGACGGTCTCGGCGAGTTCCACCGGCTGCGGCCGGTTGTTGAGCAGCCAGCGCGTACCGCGCTCGACCAGCCGGCGCGAGTGCAGCCGGATCCGGGTCTGGACGGCGGCCTCGACCTGGTTGTCGAGGGCCTCGACCGCGTCCCACACGGGCGCCGAGCGGAAGATCGCCCGCGCCGCGGTCTGCGCCCGCACGATCTCCTCCAGCGAGGCACCGGTCTCCTCCCGCAAACGGTGCAGGTAGGTCGTACCGCCGGTGTTGACGGTGTCGTTGACCAGGACCGTCGTGGTGATCTCGCGGCGCAGCGGGTGGTTCTCGATCTGCTCGGCGAACCGCTCGCGCAGCGCCGTCGGGAAGTAGGCGTACAGCAGCCCGCGCAGGTAGGGGTCCTCGGGCAGCGAGGTGTGCAGCAGCTCGTCCGACACCGTGATCTTCGTGTACGCCATGAGGACGGCCGTCTCCGGCCCGGTCAGACCCTGGCCGGAGCCGAGGCGCTCACGGATCTGCCGGTCGGTGGGCAGGAACTCCAGCGCCCGGTCGAGGTGGCCCGCGCGGACCAGGTGACGCATGAAGCGCTGCTGGGCGTGGAGCATGTCCTTGGACTGGGCGAGGGCGTTCGCGATGGCGGTGTTCTGCGCGTAGTTGTTGCGCAGGACGAGCCCGCCGACCTCGTCGGTCATCTCGGCGAGCAGCTTGTTGCGCTGCTTGACCGTCATGTCGCCCTCGGTGACCAGGCCGTTGAGCAGGATCTTGATGTTCACCTCGTGGTCGGAGGTGTCCACGCCCGCGCTGTTGTCGATGGCATCGGTGTTGATCTTTCCGCCGGCGCGCGCGTACTCGATCCGGCCGAGCTGGGTCAGGCCCAGGTTGCCGCCCTCGCCGACGACCTGGGCGCGCAGGTCGGCGCCGTCCACGCGGATGGCGTCGTTGGCCTTGTCGCCGACGTCCGCGTTCGACTCCGCCGACGACTTCACGTACGTACCGATGCCGCCGTTCCACAGCAGGTCCACCGGCGCCTTGAGGATGGCCTTCATCAGGTCGGCCGGGGTCATCTTGGCGACCTTCTCCTCGATGCCGAGGGCCGCCCGGATGTGCGCGTTGACGGGGATCGCCTTCGCCGTGCGCGGGAAGACGCCACCGCCCGCGGACAGCAGCGCAGTGTCGTAGTCGGCCCAGCTGGAGCGGGGCAGCTCGAACAGGCGGCGGCGCTCGGCGTAGGAGGCCGCCGCGTCGGGCTCGGGGTCGATGAAGATGTGCCGGTGGTCGAAGGCGGCGACGAGCCGGATGTGCTCGGAGAGCAGCATGCCGTTGCCGAACACGTCACCGGACATGTCCCCGATGCCGACGACGGTGAAGTCCTCGACCTGTGTGTTCACGCCCAGCTCGCGGAAGTGCCGCTTCACGGACTCCCAGGCGCCGCGCGCGGTGATGCCCATCGCCTTGTGGTCGTAGCCCGCGGAGCCACCGGAGGCGAAGGCGTCGCCGAGCCAGAAGTCGTAGGACTGCGCGACCTCGTTGGCGATGTCGGAGAACGTCGCCGTGCCCTTGTCGGCGGCGACCACCAGGTAGGTGTCGTCCTCGTCGTGGCGGACGACGTCGGCCGGCGGCACGACCTCCCCGGCGACCATGTTGTCGGTGATGTCGAGCAGCGCCGAGATGAACGTCTTGTAACTGGCGATGCCCTCGGCGAGCCACGCGTCCCGGTCGACGGCCGGGTCCGGCAGCTGCTTGGCGACGAAGCCGCCCTTGGCGCCGACCGGCACGATGACGGTGTTCTTCACCATCTGCGCCTTGACCAGCCCGAGGACCTCGGTACGGAAGTCCTCACGCCGGTCGGACCAGCGCAGACCACCGCGCGCGACCTTCCCGAACCGCAGGTGGACGCCCTCCACCTGCGGCGAGTACACCCAGATCTCAAACGCGGGGCGCGGCGCCGGCAGGTCGGGGATGGCCTGCGGGTCGAACTTCATCGACACGTAGTCGTGCGGGACGCCGCCCGCGGTGTGCTGGAAGAAGCTGGTGCGCAGGGTCGCCTTGATGACGGTGAGGAAGGACCGCAGGATCCGGTCCTCGTCGAGGGAGGCCACCTGGTCGAGGGCGGCTTCCAGCTCCTCCAGGAGGGCGTCGGTGATCTCCAGCCCGGCGCGCTGCCGGTCCGGCGACATCCGCGCCTCGAACAGCGAGACCAGCAGCCGCGTGGTGTGCACGTTCGTGCGGAGGGTGTCCTCCATGTAGTCCTGGCTGAAGGTCGAACCGGCCTGGCGCAGGTACTTCGCGTACGCCCGCAGCACCATCGCCTGCCGCCAGGTCAGCCCGGCGCTCAGCACGAGGGCGTTGAAGCTGTCGTTCTCCGCCTTCCCGGTCCAGGTGGCGGCGAACGCCTCCTGGAACCGCTCACGCCCGTCGTCACCGAGATGGTCACCGGTGCCGCCGCCCAGCGACTTCGGCAGCCGCAGACCGAAGTCGTAGATCCAGGCGACACTGCGATCCGAACAGCGCAGTTCGTACGGCCGCTCGTCGATGACCTCGACGCCGAGGCGGTTGAGCACCGGCAGCACCGCCGACAGGGAGATCGCGTCGCCCTTGCGGTAGATCTTGAAACGGCGCTCGTCGGGGGCGGCACCCACCGGCTCGTACAGGCTCAGCGAGAAGTTCTGCTCCTCCGTGAGCCGCTCGATGTGGACGAGGTCGGCGACCGCGGAGCGCGGGGTGTGGTCGGCCTTGTAACCCTCGGGGAACGCGTTGTTGTAGCGGCGCAGCAGCTCCGCCGTCCGCTCCTCGCCGAGTTCGGCGTTGAGCGCGTCCTGGAAGGCGTCGGCCCAGGAGCGGGCCGCCTCGACGAGACGTGCCTCGATGCGCTCCTTGTCGCTGTCGGACAGCTCCGGCAGCTCGGTGCCCTGCGGGACCCGGACGACGAAGTGCAGCCGGGACAGGATCGACTCGGTGTTCCAGGCGGTGAAGTCGACGCTGGTGCCGCCCAGTTCCTCCTTGAGGATGTCGATGATCCGCAGCCGCACGCCCGTGGTGTAGCGGTCGCGGGGCAGGTAGACGAGGGCGGAGTAGTAGCGGCCGTACTCGTCCTGGCGCAGGTAGAGCCGCAGCCGGCGCCGCTCCTGGAGGTAGAGCACGGACGTGACGATCGCGCGCAGTTCGCCGACCGGCGTCTGGAACAGCTCGTCGCGCGGGTAGGTCTCCATGATCTGGAGCAGGTCGCGCCCGTCGTGACTGTTGGGCGAGAAGCCGGCGCCCTTCAGCACCTGGTCGACCTTGCGCCGCACGACCGGCACCCGCAGCACGGACTCGGTGTAGGCGGCGGAGGAGAACAGTCCGAGGAAGCGGCGCTCACCGACGACGTTCCCCTCGGCGTCGAACTTCTTGACGCCGATGTAGTCCAGGTACGACGGCCGGTGAACCGTCGAGCGGCTGTTGGCCTTGGTCAGGATGAGCAGCTTGTGCTCGCGCGCCTTGGCACGGGCGTCGGCGGGGAGCCGCTCGAAGGAGGGGCTGACGGGGTGGGCGTCGCCCTCGGCGTGATGCGGGTCGGAGCGCAGGATGCCGAGCCCGGTGCCGGGGACGGCCGCGAGGGAGTCGTCCCCGCGCAGCTCGTACTCGCGGTAGCCGAGGAAGGTGAAGTGGTTGTCGGCCAGCCAGCGCAGCAGCTCGCGGGCCTCCTCCACCTCGGGGGAGGCCAGGTCGCCGGGCACGGACTCGCGCGGCAGGTCGTCGGCGATCCGCAGAGCGGCGTCGCGCATCTTCTCCCAGTCCTCGACGGCCTCACGGGCGTCGGACAGGACACGCAGCAGATCGGCGGTGATCTGCTTGAGGTCGGCGCGGTCGCTCTCGCGGTCCGTCTCGACATGGATCCAGGACTCGATGTGCGCGTCGTGCGGCAGGTCGGCGGCGGACGGGGGCGCCTTGAGCACCTCGACGAGCCTGCCGGTGACGTCCCGGCGGACGACGACCTGCGGGTGGATCACGAGGTGGATCCCGCGGCCCTGCCGGGTCAGCTCGTTCGTCACGGAGTCCACGAGGAACGGCATGTCGTCGGTGACGACCTCGACGACCGAGTGGCTGCACGTCCAGCCGTTCTCCTCGACGGTCGGCGTGTGCACGCGTACGTTCGCCGTTCCCTGCGGCCGGTTCTCGGCCAGCCGGTAGTGCGAGAAAGCCGCTCCGAAGACGTCGACCGGGTCGCGGTCGGTGAGGTCCTCCGGGGCGGTGTGCAGGTAGTAGCGCTGGAGGAACGACAGCACGGACGCGTGGTCCGGTGTGCCCGGGATCCCCGGACCGCCCTCGCCCGTCGTCCCGGTCGGTAGGTGACCCCCGACCGGACTGTTCTCAGCGACCCGGGCCGCCCGTTCGAGCAGCTCGGCCTTGGCTTCGTCCAGCTTGGTCTGCATTGTCCTCTGGCTCCTGTCGCGCGCCGTTGCGTGACGTAGAAGGAAGTACGGTCTCTCCCCCTGCGGCTCGACGCCACGGCCCGGGGTCTCCGGGCTGCTCCGACGCTATGCCGCAGGATGTGAGAGGCGCGGGGATATCGACCATTCCCGACGTGCCCCACAGGTGTGACGCTGCTCTCCGCGTCGCCTGCTCATGGGGTGTGTACGGCGTCCTGGGGGCCCTGGTGGCCCCGTCCCGCCCGCGGGGATCGGCGACGGACGCCCGGCTGCGGATGTCGTCCGCACGCGCCGGGCGCGGGGCAGGGGCAACCTCACCCCCGCGAGCTATCGCGCTGATCACGCCACCAGGCTATCGCTCCTCACCCGGGGCCCGTCATGAGCCGTATGTGTACAAAACCGGGGGGTGAAGTTTGACGTTCTGCACAGCGGTGCAGAGGGGGGCGGTGTGTGAAGGGGCGGGGGCGCACGGAAGCCCGGAAGAGGGCGAAAAGTCGACGCCCGCCCCGGCCCCCGGCACTCTTGAAGCGACCCACCTCTTGGCAGGGGCGCCCGCAAGAGGCAGGTTGCCCATGGAGAGCGCCCGCCCGAGAGGAGCCGCCCGGCATGACCACGAAGATCCTCATCGTCACCGGCGACGCAGCGGAGTCTCTGGAAGTCCTCTACCCCTACCAGCGCCTGCGCGAGGAGGGCTACGAGGTCCACATCGCCGCCCCCGCCCGCAAGCAGCTCCGCTTCGTCGTCCACGACTTCGAGCCCGGCTTCGACACCTACACCGAGAAGCCCGGCTACACCTGGCCCGCCGACCTCGCCTTCTCCGAGGTCGACCCCGGAGAGTACGCCGCCGTCGTGATCCCCGGCGGCCGCGCCCCCGAGTACCTGCGCAACGACCCCGAGCTGCGCAAGATCCTCAAGGCCTTCTTCGACACGGACAAGCCGGTCGCCCAGATCTGTCACGGCCCGCTGCTGACGGCCGCGGTGGACGGCCTCACGGGCCGCCGTGTCACGGCCTACCCGGCGCTGGAACTCGACATGCAGGCCGCCGGCGCGACCTTCCAGGACACGGAGGCGGTCGTCGACGACATGCTGGTCTCCTCCCGGGCCTGGCCGGACCACCCGGCGTGGATGCGCGAGTTCCTGAAGGTGCTGCGCACCAAGGCACCGGTGACCTGATCCCCACGGCACGGCCGGGCTCGACGGTGCGGCACCCCGGGCGGTGCGGCGCCCCGGCCGTGCGGCGCC
>NZ_JARGEF010000186.1:15000-16851 GCF_033794725.1 Streptomyces sp. ID05-39B
GGCAGGGCGTCACGCGGCCGTGCTGCGCACCAAGGCACCGGTGACCTGATCCCCACGGCACGGCCGGGCTCGACGGTGCGGCACCCCGGGCGGTGCGGCGTCCCGGCCGTGCGGTGCCGGGTAGGTGTCCGGGGACACGGCAGCCGGTGGCAGGGCGTCACGGCGAGGCGCGGGCACGGCAGCCGGCGTCACCGCTTCACGCGGCCAGGCGCTCGGCCGTCTCGACGGCCTCCTGGAGGGTGTCCACCACGGGCACGCCGACCCCCTCGAGGCTGGCCCGGCTGTGCGATCCCCCGGTGTACAGCACGGCACGCGCCCCCACGTGCAGCGCCGCCACCGCGTCATCGGCGGCGTCCCCGATCACCACGGTGCGCTCGGCGTCGACCCCGGTGAGGGTCTCCAGGTGGCGCACCATGTGCTCGGCCTTGCTGCCCCCGGACGGCCCGGTCCGCCCGTCGACCCGCAGGAAGTACGGCTCGATCCCGAACCCCCGGACCAGCGGAACCAGCTCGTCGTGCACGTACATGCTCAGCAGGGACTGGCTGCCCCCGGCCGAGCGCCACCCGGCGAGCAGTTCCGCCGCCCCGGCGGTCAGCGCGCACCGCACCCGGTGCTCGGCGTAGTACCGGTGGAAGACCACGTCCATGACCTGCCACTCGGCGTCGGTGGGCAGTCTTCCCAGCAGCCGCTCATAGAACTTGGGCACCGGCACGCAGTACAGCGCCCGGTACCGCTCGAGCGTGATGGGCTCCAGCCCCAACTCGCCGAACGCCGCGTTCGTCGCTCCGATGATGGCGTCGTTGTCATGGAACAGCGTGCCGTTCCAGTCCCAGACGATGTGTGCCCCAGCCTGCTTCCCCATACCCGCAAACGTACCCGCCCCCACCGACAACGGGGAGAACAGGTCAGCGAGGGGCGGTGGCGCCGGGCGGGCCACCACCGCCCGCGGTCGAGGTCCTCAGCCGCCCGATCCGACCAGGCCGGCGATCTCCTGCGGAGCGAACCACAGCAGTTCGTGGTCCTCGGCCCCGTCCACCACGAACTGGGCGTCGTCGTCCCCGGCGTCCGCCGCGGGCAGCGCCTCGGCCGCCGCGATGACGTCCGCCTCCGCGTCGTCGGCGTCGGCGTGCACGGCGGCAGCCTTGGCCAGCCGCACGGGACCGCCGACCCTGACCTCGCCCAGCGCCGCCGGGTCCAGGGCCCGGTCCGGGTCGGCCGTGGCCGCGCCGTCCGGCACGTCGACGGCGACCACCACACGCCGCCGCGGCGCGGCCGGGTCCGCCGCCAGCAGCCGCAGCGAGGCGAGCGCGGCCCGGCCGAGGGCCGCGTACTCCAGCTCCTCGATGTCCTCGGAGAGGTACCACTCGCGCAGCCCGGGTGTGACCGCGTAGGCGGTCAGCGGCCCGGACGGCCCCAGCTCTCCCGTTTCGTGCGCCTCGGCGAGACCGGGGAGGGTCAGGGGGACGTAGACGCGCATGACAGACCGCTCTTTCGTGGTCGAAGGGCCTCCAGGATACGTCCGGGCGTCCCCTTTCGAGTCCCTGCCGACGCCCTCCCGGGCGTCCACCTCGGGCCCCGGAATTCACCCCCCACACCACTCGGTCCTGCACTTTTCCCCTCTCTGGTCACCCTGATAGGTGAAGCTGACCCACCCCTGACCACCACCCTGCGCTCACTTGCCGTCACGTACCGCAACCCCGTACAAGATCCACAGCGCAAGTTACCGCCTGGTAGGCGATGTCGGCCGGGCCCACGAACGGGGACACCCATGAACAAGATCATGACGAGGACGCAGCGCACCCCCGGCAGCCGCCCTCCGGGCCGCGGCGACACCCGCCGCCCCTCCGGCAC
>NZ_JARGEF010000187.1:0-16556 GCF_033794725.1 Streptomyces sp. ID05-39B
AACCAGCAGGGAAGGGCGGGTGGGCGGAACGGCTGAAACCGGACCGCCCGCCGCGCCGTCACAGTGCGCTGTACGCGGCCTTCACCAGCGCCGTCTTCCGCGGGTCGTCCGCGATGTGCGGCCCCATGCGGTTCATCACGTACCCCAGTGACAACCCGGCCTCCGGGTCGGCGAGCCCGCACGAGCCGCCGAAGCCGTCGTGTCCGAAAGCCCGCGGATTGGGACCGTAGGAGCCGTTCGGGCCGCTCAGCCACAGGCCGAGCCCGATCTCCGTCTCGTGCGCGAAGCCGGCGCCCAGCACCAGGTCCCGGCAGCCGCCCTGCCCCTCGCGGACCCGCTCGGTCGCCTCCCGGGACAGCACGCGCCGGCCGTCGACGGAACCGCCGCCCGCGAGGACGCCGTACAGCGCGGCGACCGCGCGTGCGGTGCCGTGCCCGTTGGCGGCCGGGATCTCCGCGGCCCGCCAGGCGGGTGTGTTCGCCTCGTCGGCCCCCGTCAGGGGGTTCGTCAGGGCGGCGATGGCTGTGGGTGTCAACCGGGCGAAGACGGCGGCCTGTTCGCTGTTCGACGCGGCGGGCGGATGCACCATCTCCGCCGCTCGCCCGGCCTCCTTCTCCGGCAGGCCGATGGTGAAGTCGATCCCCAGCGGCCCGGTCACCTCGCGCTCCAGGAAGGCGCCCGGCAGCAGTCCCGAGACCCGCCGCACGACCTCGCCGACCAGGAAGCCGTAGGTCAGTGCGTGATAGCCGGACCGGGTGCCCGGCTCCCACCACGGCTCCGTCGCCGCGAGGCGGGCGGTGGTCAGCTCCCAGTCGTACAGCTGCTCCAGGGTGTGCGGCTCGCGCAGCCCCGCCAGTCCGGCGCGGTGCGACAGCAGATGCCGGACGAGGACGCCCTCCTTGCCCGCCGCGGCGAACTCGGGCCAGTAGTCCGCCACCGGGGCGTCGAGGTCGAGCAGGGACCGGTCGGCGAGGAGGTGCGCGCACAGCGCGGTCGGCCCCTTGGACGTCGACCACACGTTGACCAGCGTGTCCCGCTCCCACGCGCGGGTGCGCGCCGCGTCGGCCCAGCCGCCCCACAGGTCGGCCACGGTCACGCCGTCGACCATGACGGTCACCGCCGCGCCCAGTTCCCCCCGCTCCCGGAAGTTCTCCTCGAACGTGTCGCGTACCGCCGCGAAACGTTCGTCGCAGTGGCCGTGAACCTCTGGCACGTGCTCGGGCATGGGTCCTCCGTGATCAGCCGGGACGCCGGACCGCGACCCCGCGGCCCGGGCACCCCGAACATACCGACTGGTCGGATCACAGGGAAGGTGTGATCAGGACGTCACGTGTACGATCGCAGCCAGCGCATTTTGGCCGCCTCGTGGTACGGGCCACCGCCCTCGTGGTCGTTGAAGTCGTACACCTCGATCGTCCGGTCGTCGTGCGCCCACGCGTGGAAGGCCGCGAACACGGTCGACGGCGGACACGTCTGGTCCTCCAGGGCCACCGAGAACAGCGCGGGCGCCGAGCCGCGGGACGCGAAGTGCACGCCGTCGAAGTACGACAGGGTGCGCAGCGCGTCCTGCGTGCGGCCGCGGTGGGTCTTGAGGAACAGGCCTATCTCCCGGTACGGGTGACGGTCCGTCAGTGTCACGGCGCGCGGGAAGTCGCACAGGAACGGCACGTCCGGCGCGACCGCGACCAGGTCCGGAACCAGACCGCCCACGGCGATCGTGATGCCGCCGCCCTGGCTCGCGCCGACCGCCACCGTCCGCGCCGCGTCCGTCAACGGGTGCGAACGTGCCGCCTCGACGGCACGCACCGCGTCCGTGAACACCCGGCGGTAGTAGTAGTTCTCGGGGGCGTCCATGCCGCGGGTCATGAAACCGGGGAACGCCGGGCCCGCGCCCACCGGATCGGCGGTACCGCCACCGCCGCCCCAGGCGCTGCCCTGGCCGCGGGTGTCCATGATGAAGTGCGCGCGGCCCGTGGACGCCCACAGCAGGTGCTCGTGCGGCAGCCCGCGGCCCCCGCCGTAGCCGACGAACTCCACGACCAGCGGCACCGGTTCGGTCGCCGCGGCGGGCAGGGTCAGCCAGGCCTTGACCGGATGACCGCCGTACCCGGCGAACGTCACGTCGAAGACCCGCACGGTCTCCAGCCCCGTGTCGACCGGCTCGAAGCGGGCGTCCAGGTCGTACTCGCGGGCCTCCTGAAGGGTCTTGGACCAGAATGCGTCGAAACCCTCCGGTTCGGCGGATCCACTGCGGTACTCGTGGAGTTCCTCCAGGGACAGGTCGAACGAGGCCATGAGCAACCGCCTTGTGATGAGTGGCCGTACGGATGATCACACCGTACGTGGGCGGCGGTAGCGCTTACCAGACCCCAGGACCAGGCACGATCGCCGATTCGGCCGGGGCTCTCACGCGCTGCGCCGGCTCCATTCCGGCCCGGTCCGCGCCCACTCCCGGTCCCACTCCGCCAGCCGGTGCCGCAGGGCCACCCGGCGCACGACCGCGTGCCCGAGCAGCACCCCGGCCGCCGTACCGCCCGCCGTGGCCACGCCAAGAGTCAGTGTGTGCTGCCACACCGCCGTGCCGTCGGGCGGCGGCGGGACGCTCCGGCCCCGCGCGTCGAACCACACGTCGACCATGTCGCCCCGATGGGTGCCGGGGGGCACGAGCGCGACGGCCCGGTGCGGGGCCTCGCCGGGCTCCGTCCAGCGCACGGCGACCCGGAAGCGCTGTTCGCGGGCGCCCTCCGCCGTCGGCAGTGTGTCGGGCGGCCGGCCGACGACCTCGGCCCGCACCTGGTGCCGCTCGGCCCGCTGCTCGGCCGCCACGGCGGCGGCGTCCGCATGGGCCCACCGGCCGGCGAGCGCCCCCGCCAGCGGGGCACCGATCAGGACGAGTACGGCGACCACCAGCACCGTCCATGCCTCGACGACGTCCGACCGGCGGCGCAGAGGATTGTGCCGCCGGCGCCAGCCATGCAGCCCGGTTCGCATGTCGACCTCCTCGCCGTCACGCGGACGAGTGACCACCCGGAGCGGATACCCCGTACGGAGGACATCGTTTCACTTTTGGGTGAGCCCGACATGTCGGAGGTGGCCGGATATGTCTATGGCGGGCGAGGCACGGGCCCCGGACACGGCGGGCGTCGGCCGAACCGCGTGTCGGCCGAACCGCGTGTCAGCCGAACCGTTCGATCCGGATCCGGTCCACCGGCTGTCCCGCCGCCACCAGCAGCCGCGAGGCATGTTCGGCGAACCCGTTGGACCCGCACACGTACGCCTCCCAGCCGCCGTCCGGCCGCTCCGCGAGCAGCGGTGCGAGATGGGCGGCCGTGAGCCGGCCCACCGGGGTGCCCGGCGGCGCGCTCCGCGTGAACACGGGCGTCGTCTCAGCGCCGTACTCGCCCACGTAGATCAGCTCCTCGGGGCCGCGCGCGGACACCAGCAGGCGCAGCGGGACCGCGAGGCGCCGGGCCCGGTGGTGGCGCACCATGGACATCAGCGGTACGACCCCGGAGCCGGCGCCGATCAGCAGTGCGGGCCGGTCGCCGGGCCAGGCGAAGAAGCCGCTCAGCGGGCCGCGGACCTCGACCTGGTCCCCGGGCCCCGCCACGGTGTGGAACCAGCCGGACACCTCGCCGCCGTCGACGTGGTCCAGGGTCAGCTCCACGTGTCCTGAGCCGTCCGGCGCCGACGCGATCGAGTAGTGCCGCTGGGCGAGATACCCGTCCGCGGCCCGCAGCCGCAGCATCAGGTGCTGCCCCGGCAGATGCCCCTCCCAGGCGGGCACCGCGAGCCGGAAGGTGGCCGCGTACGGCGTCTCGCGGCGGATCTCGGTGATCGTGGCCGTCTGCCACACCGACGCCGCCCGGTTGCTGACGGCGATCCGGCCGGGCACCGCGAACCGGGTCGGCGGAGTGAAGGTCTCAGTCACCGGAGTACCTCTGTTCCTCCCACGGGTTGCCCCGCGCGTGGTACCCGTTCTGCTCCCAGAAACCCGGCTCGTCGTGGTCCAGGAGCCGCAGGCCGGCGATCCACTTGGCGCTCTTCCAGAAGTACAGGTGCGGCACCAGCAGCCGCGCCGGGCCGCCGTGCTCGGCGGAGAGCGGCTCACCGCCGTACTCGAAGGCGATCCAGGCCCGCCCGCCGGTGAGGTCGGCGAGCGGCAGGTTGGTGGTGTACCCGGTGTGCGAGTACGCGACGGCGTGGGTCGCGGACGCCCGCGGCCGGACCGTCTCCAGGAAGGCGTCCAGCGACACGCCCCCGAACCGCACCCCGAACTTCGACCAGCTGGTCACGCAGTGGATGTCGCCCTCGTACGCGGAGGCGGGCAGCGCGTGCGCCTCGTCCCAGCTCCAGCTGCGGGGCGCGTCGACCAGCCCGTCGATCCGCAAGCTCCAGTCGGCGGGCGTGAGGTCGGGCGTGACCTCGGCGGACAGTACGGGCCAGTCGTCGCCCGTGTCGTACTGGCCCGGGGGCAGGCCCGGGTCGTCGACGCGCGGGCGTCCGGTGAAGCCTCTGGTGACGTTCATGGGGGTTCCAGCGTGACGGTGACGGTTGCTGACGCATTCAACCGTACGGGCACGTCAGGAGTGCTCCGGCCCCGGTCCGGCCGCCGATCGTGCAGCGCGTACGAACACTGCCGCGGCAGGGGAATAGCCGCCCCCGATTCCCCTTGCACGTGCCGTTGCGGATCCAGCGGTCCGGCGGCAGCGAAGGGAAGCAATGCCGAAGGCGTACGTCTTCACACGGTACGGCGGCCCGGAGACCGAGGCGCTCGTCGACGTGGACCGGCCCCGTCCGGGCCCCGGCCAGGTGCTCTTCGCCGTGCGCGCGGCGGGGTGAACCCGGTCCACTGGTAGCAGCGCACCGGCTACCGGCGCCCCGGCGAGAGCGGTGAGCGCCTCTTCCCCGCCGTCTTCGGCAACGAGGTCGCGGGCGTCGTCGTCGAGACCGGCGCGGACGTCATCGGGACGCGGTACCGGTGGTGGCCCTGCAGCGCCGTGGGGGGAGTGGGGGCGCCGCCGGGGGTCAGCCCGCGTCCGGTGTCCCGCTCCCGCCCCACGCGTTGTACCGCACCAGATACTCCGCGAACCGCTCCAGATCCGGCTCGGGCCACTCGGTGAGCCGCTCGCGGAACGCCGCGCGACGGCTCTCGGTGACCTGGGCGAGGATGCTGCGGCCCGCGTCGGTGAGGTGCAGGACCTGGACGCGGTGGTCCGTGCGGTCCTGGCGCCGCTCGATCAGACCGGCCCGCTCCAGCGCGGTGACCTGGCGGCTCACGGTGGACTTGTCCAGGGCGTAGTGCGCGGCCAGATCGGTGGCCCGGCAGCCGCCGCTGTCCTCCAGATGACCGAGCAGCGTGTACGACACCAGGGACAGTTCCGGATGGAGCCGCCCGGCCGAGGCACGGGCCCGCCGGGCGAAGACCGTCATCTCGCGCTGGATCGTCTCCACCGCCTCACGTGCGTCCATCCGGTCTCCCTCACCACTCCCTCACCCGCCTCGTTGTACCGTACAACTTGACGTGGGGGTGCGCAGGGGCGGGCCTTCCGCGGGTCCGGCGTGCGGCAGTTGGGATATGGTGTGCGACGGCCGCGGGCGATCCCGGCCATGAGCGACCGAGGAGGTGGGACCCATTACCGCAGTGTCAGGTCGGGTGCTCTCTCCTCAGGACGGCGCGGACCGCCGCTAGGCGACCGCGAGAGCGCCCTTCGGCTTCCGAAAGGCTCTCGGCTTCCATGCCCCCTCTCTTCTCTCCTTCCGCTCCCTCGTCCCTCCCGGCCCACCCCTCCCGCGACGCCGTCGTCGTTGCGCTGCGCGCCGCCGGATGCGTCTTCGCCGAGGACGAGGCGGAGCTGCTTCTCGGCACCGCCCGGACACCGGACGAACTCGCCGCCATGGTGGAGCGCCGCGTGGCCGGTCTGCCCCTCGAACTCGTCGTCGGCTGGGCCGAGTTCCTGGGCCGGCGCGTCATCGTCGAACCGGGCGTCTTCGTGCCCCGCCGCCGCACCGAGTTCCTGGTCGGCCAGGCGCTGGCGGGCGCCCCGCACGCGTCCGTCGTGGTCGACCTGTGCTGCGGCTCGGGCGCGGTCGGCGTGGCCCTCGCCGCGGCGCTCGACGGGGTCGAACTGCACGCCGCCGACATCGACCCGGCCGCCGTGCGGTGCGCGCGCCGCAATGCCGCCGCCGTCGGCGGGCACGTCCACGCCGGGGACCTGTTCGACGCGCTCCCCGGTGAACTGCGCGGCCGTATCGACATTCTGGCGGCCAACGTGCCGTACGTCCCCACCGGCGAAGTCCCCCTGCTGCCCGCGGAGGCCCGCGACCACGAGCCGCTCACCGCGCTCGACGGCGGCGCCGACGGCCTCGACATACTGCGCCGGGTCGCCGGTGAGGCGGCCGGCTGGCTCGCGCCCGGCGGCTGTGTCCTGGTCGAGACGAGCGAACGCCAGGCGGCGGACGCCGTCGAGGCGTTCCGGCGGGGCGGCCTCACGGCGCGCACGGCCACCGACGAGGAGCTGTACGCCCACGTGGTGATCGGCGCCAAGGAGTAGCGGGCGGACCGCGGCGCCGCCCCCCCGTCGGTCCGGCGGGGGAGCGCGCCGCGGCCGCCCGGACGTCACGGGGTCCGGGCGCGTGCCACGAGCAGGGCCACGTCGTCGTGGTTGTCCGGGTGGTGCAGCGCCCGCAGCAGCAGGTCGCAGAGCTCCTCCAGCGGGCGCGCCGGGTCGTCGAGGAGCGCGAGCATCGCGTCCAGGCGTTCGTCGAGGGAGTGCTTGCGCGTCTCCACCAGCCCGTCGGTGTACAGCACGAGCTGGTCGCCGGGGGCGAAGTCGACGTCGGTCGAGGAGAACGCCACCCCGCCCACCCCGAGCGGTGCCCCGGTGGGCAGGTCGAGCAGCTCCGGCGGGTGTCCGGGCCGTACCCGCGCGGGCGGCAGGTGCCCGGCGTTGGCGATCCGGAACCGCCCGAGGCGCGGGTCGTGGACGGCGTACACGCAGGTCGCTATGAAGTGGTCCAGGCCCGAGGTGATCCGGTCCAGGTGCTCCAGGAGCACCTCCGGGTCGAGGTCGAGGGAGGCCAGCGTGGTCGTCGCGGTGCGCAGCCGGCCCATGGTGGCGGCGGCGTCGATGCCGCTGCCCATGACGTCGCCGACCACGAGTGCGGTCTTGCCGTCCTCCAGCGGGATGACGTCGAACCAGTCGCCGCCCACCTCCGTGGTCGCCCCCGCGGGCTGGTAGCGCGAGGCGACCTCCAGGCCGCCGGTCAGCGCCGGGTGGCTCGGCAGCAGGCTGCGCTGGAGGGTGAGCGCGGTGCTGCGGGCGTTCTGGTACCAGCGGGCGTTGTCGATCTGTACGGCCGCGCGGGCCGCCAGTTCCCGGGCGAGCAGCAGATCGTCGCGGCCGAAGGGCAGCGGGTTGCGGGTCCGTTTGAGGTCGAGGGCGCCCAGCACCTCGCCGCGCGCGATGAGCGGCACCGCCAGATAGGAGTGCACGCCGGCTCGCGCCAGCAGTGCGACGGCCTCCGGGGAGCGGGCGATCCGCGCCAGGTCCTCGTCCTTGACCTGCGTCACCATGACGGGCCGGCCGGTGCGCACGCACTCGGTGACCAGCTGGTCGGGTGCGTACCGGGCGGTCCCGTCGGGCGGATCGGCAGCGCTCAGGGTGTCCGGCGCGTCGGTGGCGCGGAAGGCCAGGGCGCGGATCAGGGCGGGCTCGGAAGGGCCGTGGCTGGTACGCCGACCCGACACCACCGCGTCGAGGAGGTCCACGGTGGCGATGTCGGCCAGCTCCGGTACGGCCACGTCGGCCAGTTCGCCGGCGGTGCGTTCCAGGTCGAGGGTGGTGCCGATGCGGGTGGAGGCGTCGGCGATCAGGGCGAGGCGGCGGCGCGCGGCCTCGGCCTCGATGCCCGCCCGGTACTGATCGGTGACGTCGACGACGGAGGTCGCGACGCCCAGCACGGTGCCGCGGGCGTCCTCCAGCCGGTACAGCGAGACGGACCAGGCATGGTCCCGGTGCGGGTCGGCCGGGGTACGGCCGATCGTCGGCCTGTCGACGAGCGGCACCCCGCTGCGCAGCACCTCGCGGACCAAGGACTCCAGGGCGTCGGTGTCGAGCAGCGGGAGCACCTCGCGGACCGTGCGGCCCAGGTGCTCGCCGGCGGGGACGCCGTTGATGCGTTCCAGGGCCGGGTTGACCGACACGTACCGCAGCCGGGTGTCGAGCACGGCGAGGCCGATGGGGGACTGGGTGACCATGCGCGTCGACAGGGCCACGTCCCGCTCCAGCCGGCGCACCGTGGACCGGTCGGCGGCGAGACCGAGGGCGTAGACGTCGCCCTGGTCGTCGACGAGTCGCATGTTGCGGAACTCCACCAGGCGGGTGCCGCCGTCCTTGCGCCGGATGGGGAAGGCTCCCTCCCAGCTGCGGCCGCTCGCCATGACGTCGGAGAAGAGCTTCACGACCATCTCGACGTGCCGTTCGTGGACCATCACATGCGCCGCGTACCGCCCCAGCGCCTCCCCGGCCGGGTAGCCGAACAGCTCCTCGGCCTGTGGGCTCCACAGCACGATGCGGCCCGAGGTGTCCAGCACGATCGAGGCCACGTTGAGCACGTCGAGCAGACCACTGGGCCCTGTCGGGCCGCCCGCCTCGGCCGAGGTCGATCCGGCTCCACTCATGCCACGCACCGCCTCCGCATGTCGACGCGGCACGCCGTCCCCCGTGCCGACTCCCCCAGTTCTACCGCGCTCAACCGATTTATCCCACGCCTGGGGCACCGTTCCCATGCTCCTCCAGTACGGCGGCGCGTGCCGTTCTCCTCATGATCGACACCAGTCATTCGATTGGTCTGTACATGACTATCGAAGTTGGCCACACTGTCCGCCGAGCACATCCCACCCCCCGTCAGAGGAGACCCATGCCCCTGCGCCCTGCCCGCGGACGCCGTCCCGCCCTGCGCATCGCACTGATCGCCCTGGCCACGGCCACCGCCGCGGCCCTGTCCGCCGCCCCGCCCGCCGCGGCGGCCGACACCTGGACCGAGGTCGGCTCCGACCGCGCCGACCCGCTGACCGAGAGCCAGGGACTGGCCTCCGTCGAGGTCCCGGCGAACAGCGCCAACCGCTACACGGGCATCGGGACGATCCCCTTCGGGGTGAGCACCCGCGGCTGGAACCACGTCGGCGACCCCGACGCCTCCTACGACGGCCACTACATCGAGCCCTACCAGCGGGACTCGGGCACCTCGAAGATGTACCGCGTGCAGGCACCGGGCGGCGCCTGGTCGGAGTACGTGCACGCGCTCAGCCCCGGCGAGGCACTGAACAACTCCTGGGTGGCCATCGCGCCGGGCGGCCAGTGGATGCTCACCGGCGAGTGGGGCACCATGACCCGGCTGATCGTCCTGCCGACTCCCGGCGTCAACCCCTCCACCTCGCCCTCGGCGAACCTGCCGCAGGCCTCCACCGTCCGCCTCGACCGCGCCGTGCGCGACGTCCAGGGCTGCGACTTCACCGGCCCGACCACCCTGCTCTGCTCCTCCGACGACCCGGCGGGCACCCTCTTCGGCATGACCAAGCCGCTGCTCCAGATCGACCTGTCGGCCGAACCGGGCGGCTCCGGTGACGTGAACGGCCGGGTCACCGCCCTGCGTCAGCTGCCGCTGCGCAGCTCCTGCTCGGGCTCCTTCGAGACGGAGGGCATCGACTACGACCGCCGCACCGGCACCCTGCGGGTGATCGTCGTCTCGCCCGGCTTCTGCGTGCTGACGGACAGCAAGACGTACCGGTTCACGCGCTGATCTCCGATTCCCGGGCGGGCATCCCAGGGGTGCCCGCCCGGGGAAGTGGTGCTTTTCTTGGGATGTGGCGTGGTTCGCGGGGAACCCGCGACCTCGCGCCACCGCCACGAGAGGAGCGATCACGATGGACAGCGAGCGACCCCATCCGGAATCCGTCACCCTCGAGATCAGCGATTGCAGCAAGGAGGACGCCCGGATCGTGTTCGACACGCTGTGCGCCTGCTTCGAGTCCGACCGCTGCGCCGAGGACGTGCCCGAACAACTTCACGAGACCCGCCCGATGGTGTGGCTCGGCACCTTCGAGGTCAGCGACGTGCACGACTGCGCCCGCCCGGCCCGGCTGTCGTCGTCCGTCACGGCCGACGTCCAGGGCGGCTACTGGGCGATCGAGCGCTTCCGTACGACGCTGGACTCGGTCTTCCGGGTGAAGGACCTCTCCTCCGCCTCCGGCGACCAGGAGACGGAGCTGCACCTGCTGCTCGAAAGCCGGTGACGGGCCGGTGCCCCGGTGCTGCCCCCGGGGGCGGCGACGTGACGAAGGCGACGTGGGGCCTATTGTGCAACTAGTTGCATAACCCGTGCGCGGTCCTCTACAACTACAGGGGCACCACACCGCGCACGGAGGGCCCCGATGAGCCGATACCCGCACCTGCTGAGCCCGCTCGACCTGGGCTTCACCACCCTGCCCAACCGCGTCCTCATGGGCTCGATGCACGTAGGCCTGGAAGAGGCCGAGGACGGCTTCGCGCGCATGGCGGAGTTCTACGCCGCCCGCGCACGCGGGGGAGTGGGCCTGATCGTCACCGGCGGCATCGCCCCCAACGACGAGGGACGGCCGGGCGTGGGAGGCGCGAAGCTCACCACGGACGCGGAGGCCGAGGAGCACCGGACGATCACCGATGCCGTGCACCGCGAGGGCGGCCGGATCGCGATGCAGATCCTGCACTTCGGCCGCTACGCCTACCACGCGGACCTGGTCGCGCCGAGCGCGCTGCAGGCGCCGATCAGCCCCCACGTGCCCCGCGAACTGACCGACGCCGAGGTCGAGCGGACCATCGACGACTACGCCCGCGCCGCCCGCCTCGCCCGGCAGGCCGGCTACGACGGCGTCGAGATCATGGGCTCCGAGGGCTACCTCATCAACGAGTTCATCGCCCTGCAGACCAACCACCGCACCGACCGCTGGGGCGGCTCCTACGAGAACCGGATGCGGTTCCCCGTCGAGATCGTGCGGCGGGTGCGCGAGGCGGTCGGCGAGGACTTCATCGTCATCTACCGGCTGTCGATGCTCGACCTCGTCCCCGGCGGCTCCACGCTGGCCGAGGTCGTCACCCTGGCCAAGGCCGTCGAGACGGCCGGCGCCACCCTCATCAACACCGGCATCGGCTGGCACGAGGCCCGCATCCCCACCATCGCCACCTCCGTGCCCCGCGGCGCCTACACCTGGGTGACCAAGCGGCTGATGGGCGAGGTCTCCGTCCCGCTCATCACCACCAACCGCATCAACACCCCCGAGATCGCCGAGCAGTTGCTCGCCGACGGCTGCGCGGACATGGTGTCGATGGCCCGCCCGATGCTCGCCGACCCGGACTTCGTCGGCAAGGCCGCGGCCGGCACACCCGAAGCCATCAACACCTGCATCGGCTGCAACCAGGCCTGCCTCGACCACACCTTCAGTGGCAGGATCACCTCCTGCCTGGTCAACCCGCGCGCCTGCCACGAGACCGAGCTGGTGCTCACCCCCACCCGCCGCCGCAAGCGCGTCGCGGTCGTCGGCGCCGGACCCGCCGGACTAGCCTGCGCGGTCTCGGCGGCCGAACGCGGCCACGCCGTCACCCTGTTCGACGCCGCGGCGGAGATCGGCGGCCAGCTCAACGTGGCCCGCAAGGTCCCCGGCAAGCAGGAGTTCGACGAGACGCTGCGCTACTTCCGCCACCAGCTCGACGCCCACGGTGTCGACGTGCGCCTCAACACCTGCGCGGCGGCCGGTGACCTGGCGGACTACGACGAGGTCGTCGTCGCCACCGGCGTCAGCCCGCGCACCCCCGACATCCCCGGCGTCGACCACCCGAGCGTCGTCGGCTACCTCGACGTCCTGCGCGACGGCGCCCCCGTCGGCGACCGGGTCGCGATCCTCGGCGCCGGCGGCATCGGCTTCGACGTCGCCGAGTTCCTCACCGACGGCGGCGACAAGGCGAGCGAGGACCCGGCGACGTACTTCCGGCAGTGGGGCGTCGACATGGACTACCGGGCGGCCGGCGGCCTCGCCGCGCCCGAACGGACCGCCCCGCCGCGCAGCGTGCACCTTCTCCAGCGCAAGACCGGAAAGGTCGGCGCCGGACTCGGCAAGACCACCGGCTGGATCCACCGCACCGAACTCAAGCACCGGGGCGTGCGCATGGTCCCGGGCGTGCGCTACGACCGCATCGACGACGCCGGACTGCACGTCACCGTCGGCGAGCAGAGCACGGTCCTGGAGGTCGACACCATCGTGCTGTGCACCGGCCAGGACCCGCGCAGGGACCTGTACGACGAGCTGGTCGCCGCCGGGGCGAGCGCGCACCTCATCGGCGGTGCCGACGTCGCCGCCGAACTGGACGCCAAGCGGGCCATCAAGCAGGGAACGGAGCTGGCCGCGGCCTTGTAGGGGTTCCCCGGCGCGTCCCTAGGATGAGCCCATGTCACTCCCGCACGCGATCCTCACCGCCCTCCTCGAGAAGCCGTCGTCGGGGCTGGATCTGACCCGCCGGTTCGACAAGTCGATCGGCTACTTCTGGTCGGCGACGCACCAGCAGATCTATCGCGAGCTGGGAAGGCTGGAGGCCGAGGGCTTCATCCGGGCCCAGCCCACCGAGCAGCCGGCCCGCGGGCAGCGCAAGAGCTACGAGGTCCTGCCCGCGGGCCGCGCCGAACTGGGGCGGTGGACGGCCGCGGCGCAGGACCCCAAG
This sequence comes from Streptomyces sp. ID05-39B, assembly GCF_033794725.1. Taxonomy (NCBI): domain Bacteria; kingdom Bacillati; phylum Actinomycetota; class Actinomycetes; order Kitasatosporales; family Streptomycetaceae; genus Streptomyces; species Streptomyces sp. ID05-39B. The sequence goes on from NZ_JARGEF010000187.1 coordinate 12,753, forward strand.
CCGCACCGGGACGCCCTGTTCCTGCGGCTGCGCGCCGCCGCCGTCGTCGGCACCGCGGGCCTCGAAGCCGACCTGCGCCGCCATCTCAACCTGCACCGGGGGCAGTTGGCCGAGTACGAGGAGATCGAGAAGCGGGACTTCCCGCCCGGCGACGACAGCCCGCAGGTCCGGCTCCAGCACCTGGTGCTGCGCGCGGGCATCGAGCTGGAGACCTTCTGGATCCAGTGGCTGACCGAGGCGCTGGCGGAACTGCCCGACCTCGCCGAGCAGGCGCCGTAGCCGACCGGCCGCCTCCTGCTCTACGGCAACAGGTCCAGCAACTGCTTGGTGTGGCCGGGCAGTTCCATGTCCGCGAGGCCCGTGACGAGGTCCCTCAGCGGCACGGGCTGATCGACCTGGACCTGGCCGTGCGACAGCAGCAGGGTGGGCACGGGGGTGTCCAGTTCGGCCTCGCTCAGCGGCGCGACGAGCGCGCAGAGCGCCTCGCCCTGGAGTCGGACGCGCTCGCGGAGCCCCGCCTCGCCACCGCCGAGCGTGATCACCCGCCCCAGGGTCCAGGCGTCCTGCGCCACCCGGTTGTCGTACGCCGTGACCGCGCCGGAGGCCGCGGAGACGACGGCGGTGACGGTGACGGCGTCCACGAGGCTGACGTGGGCCAGGATCTGCCCGGCGTTCCACTCGCCCTCCGGGGGCGGGTTGCCGGCGCCGGTCGCGGCCACGGTCGCGGCGGCCTCCAGCAGCGCGTGGTGGGCGTCGCGCAGCGGGGTGGTGTCCATGGCTCTTCTTCTCTCTCCGGTGGCACGGGATCTTCGCGGGGCGCGGGTGGGACGGGCTGCGGGCAGAAAGGTCTGCGGGCAGGAACGGCCGCGGCGGCTCAGCCGTGCGCCGCGCGGTTCATCTCCCAGGGCGCCTGCGGCAGGACCTCTCCGGTCTCCAGCAGCGACTTGAGGTTGGCCAGCACGGCCGGCCAGCCGTGCGAGATGCCGCCCAGCATCTCCCGGTCGGGGAGCTTCTCGTGGGTCACGGTGAGACGGACGATGTCCTCGTGGGGCTCGACGAGGAAGGTGACCACCGACGGCTCCCGCGGCTCGTCCGGCGTGTCCTCGAAGGTGACGACCAGGCGGGTCGGCGGCTCGCTCTCCAGCACCGTGCCGATGACGTCGACGACGCCTGATCCGTCGGCGCGGCGGTGCTCCCACGCGGAGCCGGGCTTCCAGTCGGAGATATTGGCGTGCCCCCAGTAGCGCGCCGTCAGATCGGCGTCGGTGAGGGCCTGCCAGACCTGCTCCGAGGTCGCGCGGATGTAGGTGACGTAGACGTAGTCCGGCACGGGTGCGGTGTCGGTGGGCATGGCGTACTCCTGGGTGCCGGCTGTCGGTCGGGAGACCGCTTCGAGGTTCACGGCTCCATTATGCAGGTAATTACCTGCATAATGTCAACGGCGGGCGGAGACGGGCCCACACGGCGGCGCGGGCCTGGTGGACAGCGCGTCCGCGCTGTCCACCAGGCCCGCGCCGAGTGGCTGCCGCGACGGGAGGAAGTCCCTACGGCGTTCCTGCGGCCGCCTCCTACAGCCGGTACGGCTTCGTCCGGCGGCGCAGGAACCAGACCGTCGCGATGACACCCGTGCCGACCAGCGCGCCGCCCGCCACGAGGGTGACGGTGCCGTAGTCGCGGGTCGCGCCGCCCATGCCGCCCATCACGCCGCGGGTCGGCGAGGCCGTCGCGGAGATCGTCGGCGTGGACGTGGGGGACACGATCACCGACTGGGTGCCGGCGGTGCTGCCGCTGGAGCACATCACGACGACCGTGTGCGTGCCGGGGGAGACGTTGGACCAGGCCGCGGACTGACTGACGGTGGTGCCCGACAGGGCGACCTGGCGGCCCTGGGCGAAGTTCGCCTGGTTGCCGGCGAGCAGCGCCGCCGTGCCCCAGCTGCCGTTGATCAGGGAGCACGCGCTGGTCACCACGGACACCGTGGAGCCGGACGTGCTGACGGAGATGCCCGAGACCCGCGCGGCGGCGGGCTGGGCGGTCACCGCGAGGGGCAGTGCGGCGGCGGCTGCCAGGGTCAGTCCGCAGCGGGCCAGAAGAGGGGAAGATCGGGCGAGAAGCGGGGAAGTTCGCATCGGATGTCCTCCGGCTGCACGGTTGGCGACCTTGCGCCGCCGAGGGTCGGGTACGCCCGTGCTGCCTCAGGGGCAGCCAACGTCCCGTCGGCCCGGCCCGCACTCCGGCCGCGGCCGGGCAGGTGACGGATTCCTCCGGACGGCCCAGAACGGTGGCCCGCCCGCTTGCCGATCCCGGCCGGATCCCCGCCGTCACCGCCCGCGCGCTCTCGCGGCGGACCCGTAGGTCACCGCCCGCCGCTCCCCGTCGTCACCGCCCGCTCCGCCGAGAAGGCCCCCCACGTCCCGTCCGGGAGCCGTGCGCGCAGCCGGACCCGGTGCCCGGCACCGGCCTCGCGCCCGGCGTAGAAGCTGTGGGTGGCCTTGTCCCGCGGTGGTGTGCCGCCCCACACCAGCGAGGTGGCCGGCTGCCCGTCGAGCTGGATCTGGTACTCGGTGACGACCCCGTCCACCCGCGGTGGCACCCAGGCCAGGTCGATGTAGTACGCCCCGTCGGCGCGGTGGGTCGTCACCCGGAAGTCCGCCGGTGCGGTGTCCCGTCCTCCGTCGTCGCCCGGCGCGGTGGTCACACGCACGGCCGCGCCGGCGGGCGAGAGGTTGTCGGCCGCGTCCCGCGCCCGGACGGTGAAGGAGTAGCGGGTGCCCGGCCGCAGCCCCGTGACGACGGTCGCCGTCTGGGCCCCGCCGACGCTGTGGATCTTCACGCCGCCCTGGAGGATGTCGTACGACACCACCTTCCGGTCGTCCGTGGCCGCCGTCCAGGACAGCTGGACGGCCCGGCTTCCGGCTGCCCGGCCGGTGGCGCCGCCCGGAGGGGTCGGGGCCGAGCGGTCCGCCGCGACCGCCGCCGGAGTCGTGGCCCGCACCTCCCGGCTGGGCGGCCCGAGCCGGCCCTCGTCGTCGCGGGCCCGGACGGTGAAGACGTACGCGGTGGAGGGCGTGAGGCGGGTGACGTCGAGCATGTGCGCGGAGGCGGGCACGTCATCGACCTTCGTGGTGCCCCGGTACACCTCGTAGGAGCGGACCGCGGAGAGCGCGTTCCACATCACGTGCACGCTGGTCGCGCTGCCCGCCTCGGCGGTGACCCCCGTAGGCGCGCCCGGCGCCCGTCCCTCGTCCCCGTCGCCCGGTGCGGCGCAGCCGCAGCACAGGGCGAGCATCCATCCGCACAGCACGACGCGTCGCACGGCTTCACCTCCCGGCCCGGCACGGCGGAAATGGTCCGGACCAATATGGCGTGCCGACGTGAGCACATCAAGAGTGCGGCGGGGTATCAGGTGCCGAGCGGTCATGGGCGTTACGTATGCTGGGCTTCCTCAAGGCTGAACTCACCCTGCGAGACGGGCGGTTCATGCCCGTGGCGCGGGCCGCTGTCGTCGCTGATCCCGCGCCGGCGGGGCGGCCGGGCGGCCGGTGCCGGAAAGGCGCCGGCCCCCGTCCCCTGTCGGATCGTCGGAACAGCAGCCCCGCGCGCATATCGTCGCCACCACTGCTCCGTACGGCCCCCTCGGACTGGACCCCGGCCCCGACCGGCCTCAGATTGGGCCGGGTGTCCGTCCCTGTCCCCGACGAGAGGGCTCTCCCCGTGCGTGTCCAGTCGCTGACGCTGGCCGTGGCCGGTCTCGCCCTGCTGGCCTCCGGCCCCCCGCCCGCCGCCGCGTCCCGGGCCTTTGAT
>NZ_JARGEF010000188.1:0-16442 GCF_033794725.1 Streptomyces sp. ID05-39B
GCGGGCGGCGGCGGTGGCCGAGGTGAACGGGCCCGGGGGCGGGCGGTTTCTCCACGGGTTTCTCGGCCGGCCGCGGCGTCGGCTCCTCCGGGGCGACCGCGAGCGCGAGCCGGTCACGACCGGCCTCCGCCACGACCTCGCCACGGCCTCCGGGAAGGGCCAGGAGGCGCGTGCGGGACGCCGGCACCGCGGGAGCGGGCACGATGGCCCGGCGGGCCGTACGGCGGGCAAGACGGGCGCGTACGTCCTGCTCGGCGAGAGTCTGGCAGCGGTCCAGGAGGGCGGCCGCCGTCGGATTGCCCCGCAGGGCGCGCAGGGCGGCGAGGTCGTCGGCCTCGGGCCGGTGGCCGGCGGCCAGCACCTCCTCCAGGAGCGCGAGGTATCCGGCGGCGGTGCCGGGGAGGGCGGCGCGGTACCGGACGAGGTCGGACACCAGGAAGGCCCGCAACCGGGCGGCCTCGCGCATCGCCTCGTCGAGGGATTCGGCGAGCCGATGGCAGTGTTGGACGTCCTCGGACGAGGCGGGGCCGGGGTGGAGGGCGAGGGCGAGGGCGCGACGGAGCACACGCAGCTCCTCCGCACCGAACGCCATGCCGCCGCGGGATCCGTATGGCGTGGGCATGCGGCGACGATACGCGCTAATCAGACAAATTCGACATAAGGAGTGGGTGTGGCGCGCCCGATTCCACGGACCGGCCCCACACCCACACCCTCACAATCCACCACTCAGGGGGCTCACATCCGCGAGACGTTCCGCTCGTACACCAGGCGCAGCCCGATCAGGGTCAGCCACGGCTCGTGCTCGTCGATCACCGAGGACTCGCCCAGCACCATCGGCGCCAGACCGCCCGTGGCGATCACCGTCACGTCGTCGGGGTCCTCCGACAGCTCCTTGGCCATCCGGCCCACCACGCCGTCGACCTGGCCGGCGAAGCCGTAGACGATGCCGGACTGCATCGCCTCGACCGTGTTCTTGCCGATCACGCTGCGGGGGCGGGCCACCTCGATCTTGCGCAGCTGCGCGGCCTTGACGCCCAGGGCCTCGACGGAGATCTCGATGCCGGGCGCGATGACGCCGCCGACGTACTCCCCGCGCGCGCTGATCGCATCGAACGTGGTCGCCGTGCCGAAGTCCACGACGATCGCCGGACCGCCGTACAGCTCGTTGGCGGCGACCGCGTTGATGATGCGGTCGGCGCCGACCTCCTTGGGGTTGTCGAAGAGGATCGGTACGCCCGTCTTCACGCCGGGCTCGACGAGCACCGCGGGGACGTCGCCGTAGTAGCGGCGGGTCACCTCGCGCAGCTCGTGCAGGACGGACGGGACGGTCGCGCAGATGGCGATGCCGTCGATGCCCTCGCCCAGCTCCACCCCGAGGAGGGGGTGCATACCCATCAGGCCCTGGAGGAGGACCGCCAGCTCGTCGGCCGTGCGGCGGGCGTCCGTCGAGATCCGCCAGTGCTCGACGATGTCCTCCCCGTCGAACAGGCCGAGCACGGTGTGCGTGTTGCCTACGTCGATCGTCAGCAGCATGGCCGGATCCCGCTCCCTACTCCGCAGCCCGCAGGTCCAGGCCGATGTCCAGGATCGGCGAGGAGTGGGTCAGGGCGCCCACGGCCAGGAAGTCGACCCCGGTGTCCGCGTACGCCTTCGCGTTGTCCAGGGTGAGCCGGCCGGAGGCCTCCAGGAGCGCGCGCCCGCCGACGATGCCCACGGCCTCCGCGCACTCCTCGGGCGTGAAGTTGTCCAGCAGGATCAGGTCGGCGCCGGCCTCGATGACCTCGCGCAGCTGGTGCAGGGTGTCGACCTCGACCTCGATCGGCACGTCCGGGAAGGCCTCCCGTACGGCCTGGAAGGCCTGGGCGACGCCGCCGGCGGCGACCACGTGGTTGTCCTTGACCAGGGCCGCGTCGGACAGCGACATCCGGTGGTTGACGCCGCCGCCGCAGCGCACGGCGAACTTCTCCAGGGCGCGCAGCCCCGGCGTGGTCTTGCGGGTGTCACGCACGCGTGCCTCGGTGCCCTCCAGGGCATCCGCCCACGCGCGCGTGGCCGTCGCGATGCCGGAGAGACGGCACATCAGGTTCAGTGCGCTGCGCTCGCCGGTGAGGAGGTCGCGCGTGCGCGTGGTGACCGACAGCAGCTTCTGCCCGGCCTCCACGCGGTCGCCGTCCTCGACATGGCGCTCGACCTCGAACTCGTCCGTGCAGACGACCGAGAGCACGGCCTCGGCGACCCTGAGGCCCGCCACCACGCCCGCCTCGCGCGCGGTGAAGTCGGCCGTGGCCACGGCCTCCTCGGGGATCGTCGCGACCGTCGTCACGTCCACGCCGTGGGCCAGGTCCTCCTGGATGGCCACGTTGGCGATGTCCTCGACCTCGACGGGGTCGAGCCCCGCGTCGGCCAGGAGCTGGGCGAGTGCGGGATCGAGCCCGCACTCCAGGTACTCCTCGTCGGCGGGGCCGGCGTCCGTGCCACAGGCACAGCCGTCGCCGCATCCGCCGCTCCGGACAAGGGGAAGGTCCTCGGGGGTGCTCACTTCTGTCACTGCTCCTGCTGCCGGCGGGTCGGGGGGAAGTCTGCGGTATCGGTGGTGTGCACGGCGAGGGTCCGGTCCGGATTCAGCCGTACGACGATGTGGCGGCGCCAGTCGGTGTCGTCGCGCTCGGCGCGGTCCTCGCGCCAGTGGCAGCCGCGGGTCTCCTCGCGCAGCCGGGCGGCGGCGACCAGGACGCGGGCCACGCACAGGAGGTTGGTGGCCTCCCAGGTGTCGACGCCGGGTTCGGCGGTCTTGCCGTTCTCGTCGAGGGCGTCGCGGGCCTCGGAGTGCAACCGCTGGAGCTGCTCGGCGGCCTTCTCCAGGGAGTCTGCGGAGCGCAGGACGCCCGCGCCCTCGGTCATGCTCCGCTGAATGGCGAACCGGGCCTCGGGGGCGAGGAGGGGGTGCGCGGGCGTCTCGGGGTGCTCGACGGGTGCGGGCACGCGCGCGGGGAGGCCGTCCGCCGACCGGCTCGCCGCGATGTCGGCGGAGATGCGCTCGGCGTAGACGAGGCCCTCCAGAAGGGAGTTGGAGGCGAGCCGGTTCGCGCCGTGCACGCCCGTGCAGGCGACCTCGCCGCAGGCGTACAGGCCCGGCACGGTGGTCCTGCCGTGGGAGTCGGCGCGCACGCCCCCGGAGGCGTAGTGGGCGGCCGGGGCGACCGGGACGGGCTCGGTGACCGGGTCGATGCCGTGCGCCCGGCAGGCGGCGAGGATCGTGGGGAAGCGGTGCTCCCACATCTCGGCGCCGAAGTGGCGGGCGTCGAGGTACATGTGCTCGGCGTCCAGCTCCTGCATGCGGCGCATGATGCCCTTGGCGACGATGTCGCGGGGCGCCAGCTCAGCCAGCTCGTGCTGGCCCATCATGAAGCGCACGCCGTCGCCGTCGACCAGGTGGGCGCCCTCGCCGCGGACCGCCTCGGAGACGAGAGGCTGCTGGCCCTCCGCGTCGGGGCCGAGGAACAGCACGGTCGGGTGGAACTGCACGAACTCCAGGTCGGAGACCTCCGCGCCCGCGCGCAGGGCGAGCGCCACGCCGTCGCCCGTCGACACGGACGGGTTGGTGGTCGCGGAGAAGACCTGGCCCATGCCGCCGGTGGCGAGGACCACCGCGGGCGCGTGCACGGCCCCCACGCCGTCGTGCTGGCCCTCCCCCATGACGTGCAGGGAGACACCGGCGGTGCGGCCGCCGGCGTCGGTGAGGAGGTCCAGGACGAGGGCGTTCTCGATGGTGCGCAGCCCGCGCGCGCGGACCGCCTCGACGAGGGCGCGGGAGATCTCCGCGCCGGTGGCGTCGCCGCCCGCGTGCGCGATGCGGCGGCGGTGGTGGCCGCCCTCGCGGGTCAGTTCCAGGCCGCCTTCCTCGGACTCGTCGAAGTGGGCGCCCGTCTCGATGAGCCGCCGTACGGCGTCGGGGCCCTCGGTGACCAGGAGGCGTACCGCGTCCTCGTCGCACAGGCCCGCGCCCGCCACCAGGGTGTCCTCCAGGTGCTGTTCGGGTGTGTCGCCCTCGCCGAGCGCGGCCGCGATGCCGCCCTGCGCCCAGCGCGTGGAGCCGTCGTCCAGGCGTGCCTTGGTGACGACGACGGTCGTCAGTCCGGCGGCCTCGCAGCGCAGGGCTGCGGTGAGGCCGGCCACCCCGGAGCCGACGACCACGACGTCCGCGGAGATGGACCACCCGGGCGCGGGCGCGTGCAGTCGTATGCCTGTGCTGGTCACGAGGCGGCTCCGAAGGTGAGGGGGAGGTTGTCGATCAGCCGGGTCGTGCCGACCCGGGCGGCGACGGCGAGGACGGCCTCGCCGGTGAAGTCGTCGTCGATGTCACCGAAGTCGGACGGGTCGACGAGGGCCAGGTAGTCCAGCTTCAGCGGCGGCTTCATGCGCGCGGCCTCGTCCAGGACCGTGCGGGCGGCGGCGCGGACTGCGGCCATGGAGCCGGGGGCGGCCTTGGCCACGGCGTGGGCGTCGGCGGCCGCGCGGGACTCACCGAGGGCACTGAGCGCCTCCGCGCGCGCGTGGGTGGCCGGCACCTCACGCGCGCGTGCCCTCAGCGCCTCCTGGGCGGCGTGCCGGTCGCGGCCCGCGAACAGCGCCTGGGACAGGGCGAGCGCGGTGCGCCGCTCGGCCGGCGACAGATAGCGGTTACGGCTGGACAGGGCCAGCCCGTCGTCCTCGCGCACGGTCGGTACGGCGACGATGTCGATGCCGAAGTTCAGGTCGCGCACCATGCGCCGGATCAGGGCGAGCTGCTGCGCGTCCTTCTGGCCGTACAGGGCGGCGTCGGGGCGGGTCAGGTGGAGCAGCTTGGCGACGACGGTGAGCATGCCGTCGAAGTGCCCGGGGCGCGAGGCACCCTCAAGGCGCTCCCCCATGGGGCCGGCGGTGACGCGGACCTGGGGCTCGCCGCCCGGGTAGACCTCCTCGACGGACGGGGCGAACACGACGTCCGCGCCGGCCTCTTCGGCGATCTTGACGTCGGCGTCCAGGGTGCGGGGGTAGCGGTCGAGGTCCTCGCCCGCGCCGAACTGGAGCGGATTGACGAAGACCGTGACGACGACCTCGCCCTGCGGTCCGGCGATCTCACGCGCGGTGCGGACGAGGGTGGCGTGTCCCGCGTGCAGGGCGCCCATCGTCATCACGACGGCGCGGCGGCCCGCGCGCGGGCGGGCGTGCAGCTCACCGGCGGTGCGCAGCAGGGTCGTGGTCATCGGACGTCTCCCTCGGCGCCGTCGGTGCCCTTGGCGAGTACCCCGAGGAGGTCCTCGGCGAGTTCCGGCTTGAGCAGGCCGCTGGCGAGGGCCCGGTCGGCCGTCGCGCGGGCCATCGCCAGATAGCCGTCGACGGTCCCCGGGGCGTGCCTGCGCAGCTCGGAGACGTGTGCGGCGACCGTGCCCGCGTCGCCGCGCGCGACGGGGCCGGTGAGCGCTGCGTCGCCGGAGCGCAGCGCGTTGTCCAGGGCGGCGCCCAGCAGGGGGCCGAGCATCCGGTCGGGGGCCTCGACGCCGGCCGCGCGCAGCAGTTCCAGGGACTGGGCGACCAGGGTGACCAGGTGGTTGGCACCGAGGGCGAGGGCTGCGTGGTAGAGCGGCCGGTTCTCCTCGGCGATCCATTCCGGTTCGCCGCCCATCTCGATGACGAGGGCTTCGGCGGCCAGCCGCAGTTCGTCGGGCGCGGTGACGCCGAAGGAGCATCCGGCCAGGCGCTGGACGTCCACCGCGGTGCCGGTGAAGGTCATCGCCGGGTGCAGGGCCAGGGGCAGGGCGCCCGCGCGCAGGGCGGGGTCCAGGACCCTCGCGCCGTACCGGCCGGAGGTGTGCACGAGCAGTTGGCCCGGACGGACCGCGGCGGTCTCGGCGAGGCCCTCGACGAGGCCGGGCAGGGCGTCGTCGGGGACCGTCAGCAGGACCAGGTCGGCGCGCGCCATGACCTCGGCGGGGGTGACGAGGGGGACGTCCGGCAGCATCGTCGCGGCGCGTCGGCGGGAGGCGTCGGAGACGCCGGAGACGGCGACCGGGCGGTGTCCGGCGAGCTGGAGGGAGGCGGCGAGCGCGGGGCCGACGCGACCGGCGCCGACGACGCCGACGGTCAGCCGCGCGGGGCGGTCCCTGGGGTCTGGCTGGTGGACTGTACTCACGCGACGGCGGCCTTCCCGTTCCAGTCCGCTCTGGGTACCGGACGATTTCTCGTCATGTTAACGCGATCGGTTACCGGGGGCTCCAGTTGTCCACAGGCTGTGGGTAACCGCACTCTTGCCCCGCCGCCGAAATCGGGTGTCCTGGTGGCCCGTGCGCGACATGATCCACGGCATGAGTGATACGGCGGACCGATCCGCGCGCGTGTACGAACAGGAGCCGTCCGAGCCTGCGTCGGAGGACGAGCGGCGCAGGCGCCGTTGGGAGCGGCGCAGGACGGCCTCCCGCAGCGCGCGGCGGGTGCTGGCCCGCTCCGGCCTCCACAGGACGATCAGCCAGCGGCTCGCCCTTCTGGAGGCCGCCGGCGAGGTGTACGACCTGGACGAGTCCGTCGACGTGTACGGCGACGGCGTCGTGGCCGCCCTGGAGGCCAAGGTCGCCCGGCTGCTCGGCAAGGAGGCCGCGGCCTTCTTCCCGACGGGCACCATGGCGCAGCAGGTCGCCCTGCGCTGCTGGGCAGGCCGCACCGGGAACGCCGCCGTGGCCCTGCATGCCGAGGCCCACCCGGAGGTGCACGAACGCGGGGCGTTCAGCCAGGTCAGCGGATTGCGCCCGGTCGTGTTGACCGCCGAGCCGCGGCAGCCCACCACGGAGGAGGTGCGTGACTGCGAGGAGCCGTTCGGGGCGCTGATGCTCGAACTGCCGCTCGTGGGCCCGGGACACCTGCTGCCGTCCTGGGAGGAGCTGACCGATCTCGTGGAGGCGGCGCGCGAGCGGGACGCGGTCGTGCATTTCGACGGCGCGCGCCTGTGGGAGTCCACGGTCCACTTCGGCCGCCCGCTGGACGAGATCGCCGCACTGGCGGACAGCGTCTACGTGTCGTTCTACAAGTCCCTCGACGGCTTCGGCGGCGCGGCGCTGGCCGGTCCGAGCACCCTGGTGGAGGAGGCGAAGGCCTGGCGCCACCGTTACGGCGGCACGGTCTTCCAGCAGTTCCCCACCGCGCTGTCGGCGCTGCTGGGTCTGGAGCGCGAACTGCCCCGTCTGCCTTCGTACGTGCGCCACGCGCGCGTGGTGGCCGCCGCGCTGGCCGGGGGACTGGCGGCGGCCGGAGTGCCGTGGTCACGCGTGCACCCGGAGGTCCCGCACACCAACGAGTTCCAGGTGTGGCTGCCCTACGACGCCGACACGGTCGCCGAGGCCGCTGTCCGTACGGCCGAGGAGACCGGGACCCTGCTCTTCGCGCGCGCCTGGGACGCGCCCGTGCCGGGCCTGGCCGTCACGGAGATCGACGTCCGCGCCCCCGGCCTGGAGTGGAGCGCCGAGGACGTGCGCACGGCGGTCGCCGACTTCATGGTCCGGCTGGAGGACGCCGGACGGGCCGGGGTGCGGGCCGACGGGTAGGCGACAGCCGGTCGGGGACGGCGTTGTCAGCGGTGGGGTGCACCATGAGGACATGAGCGTGCGCATCGACATCGCGGGGCTGCGGCCGGAGAGGGTCGCGATCGTGCCGTCCCCGCTGGCCGAGCTCGGCATGGCACTGCACGCGCTGTCCGAGCCGGGGCACCATCCGGGCCTCCAGGGTTGGGTCACCAGTGTCACCGCGCGCCTCGACTCGCATCTCGCCGACCGGATGTGCGAGGCCGACTTCCTGTGGCGGACGACGTTCTCCGACCTCTTCATGCCGTACGCCGGTATCCCGGGCCGCAGCACGCTCCCGTGCGGGACGCTCGCCGAGGAGCTGGACCTGCTCGACAAGCTGACCGACGAGCAGTTCGTGGACGCGGCCCTGGAGTTCACCTGTGTGATCAGCTACGGCTCCTACGAGCCGCTGGTCCTCACCGACGAGCGGGTGCGCCGTCGGGCCCTGGAGGTGGCCGCCTCGCGCGGTCCCCAGCAGGTGCGGTTCACCCAGCGGCTGCTCGACGACCCGCCCAGTGTGCGCGCGTGGCTGCGGCGCTTCCTGGAGGACTGCGACGAGGCGTTCTTCGCGGAGGTCTGGTCGCGGCTGAGCCACCAGCTCACGGCGGACGCCCGGCACAAGACGGAGCTGCTGCGGCACCGCGGGATGGCTGAGGCGCTGGCCGCGGTGTCCCCCGTCCTGAGCCTGGACGAGGAGGCCGGCCAGATCGAGGTCGACAAGCTCATCGAGGGCCGTACGGTCACCGCCGGCGGCGGGCTGCTCCTCGTGCCGACCAGCCTCGGCTGGCCTCATCTCAGCGTGCTGCACCGGAGTGGCTGGCAGCCCGTGCTGCACTACCCCGTCGGCTCCCCCGAGCTGGCCTCGCCGCCGTCGGTCGAGCAGCTCACTCTGCGGATGACGGCCCTGGCCAACCCCGTCCGGATGCGGATCTGCCGCCAGTTGGCGCGCAGCGCGTACACCACGAGCGAGCTGGCCCAGCTGCACGGCATGACGGCTCCCGGGATATCCCGGCATCTGGCCGTCCTGAAGAAGGCGGGGCTGCTGACCACCCGCCGGCGCGGCCGGTATGTGCTGCATCAGCTCGACGTGACGCGGGTGGCCCGGCTGGGCAGCGACTTCCTGGAGGGGATCCTCAGGTAGGGCGGGCGGCGCGTACGGCCTCATGCGAGACCGGCGGCCGTCAGCCCGTGGAGGAGTCGCCGGTGCTCGCCCTACGCTTCGCCGCGCGGTTCCTGGCCCGGCGTCGCCGCCGTCGGTCGGCGAGTTCGCCCGCGGCGATCGAGAAGACAGCGACGAAGGCACACATCAGGAGGCTCGTCCGGTCGCCCGTGAGCCTGCCCACGAGCCAGAAACCGAGCGTCGCCACGGCCCACCCCACGGCCCACCTCACGAGCGCGGCCGCCCGTCCCGGAAACAGCTTCTTGGCGTCACCGTAAGCCCTGCGGGTCTCGCGCCATGGGGCCGACGATCATCGTCGGAGCCCGGCCCTCAGTCGAACCTGATGTGTTGCAGGCCGACCCTCGCCTGGCGCAGTCGCGTGCGCAGTGCCCCCTCGGTGTTCGGCGTCAGGGTCAGCCCGGCCAGGACGGCGATGCGGTCGGCCGTCTTCGGCACGCTCGTGCGGTCCGTCCACAGGTGCTCGGCGAACTCGGGTTCACGCAGCCGTTCCAGACAGTGGTCGAGCTGTCGGACGGCCCAACTGTCCCTGCGCGGCACCGCCTTCTTCCCGCCGGCGAACCGGAGAAGGCGCCCGAGACCCCGCTCGCGCAGCCGCTGCAGCACGGTCTCCCGCTGGGCGAGCAGCGTGAAGTGCCGTACGTCGTGGCCCATTTCGCCCAGCCTGCCGACGGTCTCGGCGAAGCAGCGCGGGTCGGTCACCGTCATGGGGGCGATCACCACGCCGCCGTGCTCGCGGAGCGCCAGATCGAGAACCTCCACGACCCCCTGCCGCCAGGACACCAGGTCCTGGAAGTCGCCTCGCAGGTCCGGCGGCAGCATGCGGCGCAGACCGAAACCGACGTGTTCGGGGTCGCAGACGACGCTGCCCGGCAGGCGGCGCCGGATCTCGTGTGCGGTCTGTGTCTTGCCGCCCCCGAAGGGACCGTTGATCCACAGGAGCATGCGCCGACCCTAGTGGCCGACGGGCGCGCACGGGGCGCGTTCGGCGGTGATCCGTACGCCGCCCGTACGTGCGTACCTCCGCGCGTCCCCGCGCCCGTGCCCACCCGGCGCCGCCCTCAGCCGTGGCCCCCCGCCCGCACCACACCCGTCTCGTACGCCAGGACCACCACCTGCACCCGGTCCCGCAGCCCCAGCTTCGTCAGGATGCGGCCCACGTGGGTCTTGACCGTGGCCTCGGACAGCACCAGCCGGGCCGCGATCTCCCCGTTGGAGAGCCCCTGGGCGACCAGGACCATGACCTCGCGTTCCCGCCCGGTGAGCCGCTCCAGCTCCTTGTGCTGAGGCTCCTTGCCCGCGCTGGGCAGCATGGGCGCGAAGCGGTCGAGGAGGCGTCGGGTGGTGGAGGGCGCGACCACCGCGTCGCCGCTGTGCACGGAGCGGATCGCGGTGAGCAGCTCGCCCGGCGGCACGTCCTTCAGCATGAAGCCGGAGGCGCCCGCCTTCAGCCCGGAGAAGGCGTACTCGTCGAGGTCGAAGGTGGTCAGGATCAGCACCTTCGGCGGGTTGGGGTCGGCGCAGATGCGCCGGGTGGCCTCGACCCCGTCCAGTTTCGGCATGCGCACGTCCATCAGCACCACGTCGACCGCGGTGGAACGCACCACCTGGAGGGCCTCCACGCCGTCGCCCGCCTCGGCCACGACCTCCATGTCCGGCTGGGCGGCGAGCACCATCCGGAACCCGGTGCGCAGCAGCATCTGGTCGTCGACGAGCATCACGCGGATCGTCATCGAGTCCTCTTCCATGGGGTTGTGACAAGTGTCAACGAAGGGCGTGCGTCGGCGTCAATGCGCCGGTTTGAGCGGGAGAAGCGCGCTGATGCGGAATCCTCCGCCGGGACGCGGGCCCGCGTCCAGCGTGCCGCCGACCATGCCGATCCGCTCCCGCATCCCGATCAGGCCGTGGCCGCCGCCGTCGGCACCGCCCTCCTCGTACAGCTCGTGCGGGGCGCCCTTGCCGTCGTCCTCGACCAGCAGACCGAGACCGTCGTCGAAGTAGACCAGGCGCACGCTGGCGCCCGCGTTCGGTCCCCCGTGCTTGCGCGTGTTGGTGAGCGCCTCCTGCACGATCCGGTACGCCGTCAGCTCGACGCCGCTCGGCAGGGGCCGCGGGGTGCCCTCGACCTTGAAGTCCACGGGCAGTCCGGAACCGCGGCACTGCTGGACGAGGTCCTCGATCTGCTCGACGTCCGGCTGCGGGACGTACTCCCCGCCCTCCTCGTGCTCGCCGGTGCGCAGCACGCCCAGCAGGCGGCGCATCTCGGCGAGGGCCTGGCGGCCGGTGGAGGAGATCGTCTCCAGTGCCTTCTTCGCCTGGTCGGGCGCCGCGTCGAGGACGTAGGCGGCGCCGTCGGCCTGCACCACCATCACCGACACGTTGTGCGCGACGACGTCGTGCAGCTCGCGCGCGATCCGGGCGCGCTCGGCGGCGACCGCGACCTTCGCCTGCGCCTCGCGCTCCTTCTCGAGGCGCGCCGCGCGCTCCTCCAGCTGGGCGAAGTACGCCCGCCGAGTGCGTACGGAGTCGCCGAGCACCCAGGCGAGCGCGAACGGAACCGTCTGGAAGACGACTATGGCCACGTTGCCCGCCACGCCCGTCTGCTCGTTCTGCCAGCGCAGCTGTGCCAGGGTCGCGGCGACCAGGCCCATGCCCAGCGCGAGCCTCGACGCCCATCGGGCGCCCGTCGCGGCGACCGTGTAGACGATCACCAGCAGCGCGAAGTCGGCGGCCATCGTCGCGACGTCCAGCACGAGCTGGGCGAGGCCGAGCGCACCGGCCAGCAGCAGCATCCGCTCCGGCATGCGCCGTCGCAGCGCCACCACCAGGCCCAGCAGAAGCGCGATCGGTACGAGCAGCGCCAGGTTGTCGGTTCCCTCCTGGCTCTCGCCGGCGGTGGTTCCGGCGACCACAGAGATCCCGAAGAGGACGAGGGCCCAGAAGCCGTCGACCAGGGTCGGGTGTCTGCGGAGGAAGTCGTAGAGGCGCTGCACGTAACCCAGCGTAGGGAAGACAGATGCGTGCAGGGGTCAACCGGAGGACCGATCCGGGCCCGGCGCGCGTACTCCGCAAGGTGGAGACAGTGATCACCTGTACGCCTAGTCTGACCCGGTGACGGAGACGATCCGGAGGTCGGGACGGTGACGGACGCCGGCGGATGGCTCGGCTGGCGGGCGGCGGCCGAGGCCGCCCTGTACGGCCCGGACGGCTTCTACCTGCGCCCCGAGGGTCCGGCCGGGCACTTCCGTACGTCCGTGCACGCCTCCCCGCTCTTCGCCGCGGCCGTGGCCCGGCTGCTGTGCCGGGTCGACGAGGCCCTCGGCCGGCCCTCGGCGCTGGACTTCGTCGACATGGCGGCCGGTCGCGGCGAACTGGTCACCCACGTGCTCGCCGCACTCCCGGCCGACGTGGCCGCCCGCACGCGCGCGTACGGCGTCGAGGTCGCCGCCCGCCCGGCCGGCCTCGCCCCCGCCATCACCTGGCTGCGCGAACCTCCACCGCAGGTCACGGGGCTGCTGTTCGCCAACGAGTGGCTCGACAACGTGCCGGTGGAGGTCGCCGAGGTCGACTCCGCGGGCGTGCCCCGGCTGGTCCTCGTCCGCGACGACGGGGCCGAGCGGCTCGGCGATCCTGTGTCCGGGGCGGAGGCCGAGTGGCTCGCGCGGTGGTGGCCGCTGCCGGGCGTGGAGGGTCTGCGGGCCGAGATCGGACTGCCCAGGGACCGCGCCTGGACCACCGCCGTCTCCCATGTCGCGCAAGGGCTCGCGGTGGCCGTGGACTACGCGCACACGGCGGAGGCGCGCCCTCCGTTCGGCACGCTCACCGGCTTCCGGGAGGGCCGCGAGACCTCACCGGTCCCGGACGGCAACTGCGACATCACGGCACATGTGGCACTCGATGCGTGTGCGGAGGCGTGCACCCCGGCGCACACGCCCCAGCGCCCGCTCCTCCTCCGGCAACGCGCCGCCCTGCGCGCCCTGGGCCTGGCCGGAACCCGCCCTCCGCTCGCCCTCGCCTCCACGGACCCCGCCGCGTACGTGCGTGCCCTCGCGGGCGCCGGGGAGGTGGCCGAACTCACCGCAGCGGGCGGGCTCGGCGACTTCGGATGGCTTCTGCGTCCGGTGGGCATCCCGCACCCGCTAGGAACGGACCTCACGGCCTCCGAGTGACCCGCTGAGCGACCCGCCCGGCCGCCCGGCCGCCCGGCCGCCCGGCCGCTCGGCCTGGTTGCCGATGTCCTACTTGTCGATGTCCCCGACCACGAAGAACAGCGACCCCAGGATCGCCACCATGTCCGCGACCAGCGTGCCCGGCAGCAGCTCGGCGAGCGCCTGGATGTTGTTGTACGAGGCCGAGCGCAGTTTCAGCCGGTACGGCGTCTTCTCGCCCTTGCTGACGAGGTAGTAGCCGTTGATGCCGAGGGGGTTCTCGGTCCACGCGTACGTGTGCCCCTCGGGCGCCTTGAGGACCTTCGGGAGCCGCTGGTTGATCGGGCCGGGCGGCAGGTCCCCGAGGCGGTCCAGACAGGCGTCCGCGAGGTCCAGCGCGTTGTGCGTCTGCTCCAGGAGGCACTCGAAGCGCGCCAGGCAGTCCCCTTCGGTCCGGCCCACCACCTTCAGGGTGTCCCGCAACTCGCCGTACGCGAGATAGGGCTCGTCGCGGCGCAGGTCGAAGTCGACACCCGAGGCTCGCGCGATCGGCCCGCTCACGCCGTACGCGTGCACGGCCGCCGGCGTGAGGATGCCCACGCCGCGTGTGCGGCCCCGGAAGATCTCGTTGCCGAGCACGAGGTCGTCGAAGACGTCCATGCGCGAACGCACGGCGGCGACCGCGTCGCGCGCGCGGGACGCCCAGCCGGCCGGCAGGTCCTCCTTGAGGCCGCCGACACGGTTGAACATGTAGTGCATGCGCCCGCCGGAGACCTCCTCCATGACGTTCTGGAGGACCTCGCGCTCGCGGAAGGCGTAGAAGACCGGCGTGATCCCGCCCAGTTCCAGCGGATACGACCCCAGGAACATCAGATGGTTGAGCACCCGGTTCAGCTCGGCGAGGAGCGTCCGTGTCCACACCGCGCGCGGGGGCACCTCCATGCCGAGCATCCGCTCCACGGCGAGGACCACGCCCAGCTCGTTGGAGAAGGCGGAAAGCCAGTCGTGGCGGTTGGCCAGCACGATGATCTGGCGGTAGTCGCGGGCCTCGAACAGCTTCTCCGCGCCGCGGTGCATATAGCCGATCACCGGCTCCGCCTGCCGGATGCGCTCGCCGTCCAGCACCAGCCTGAGCCGCAGCACGCCATGGGTGGAGGGGTGCTGGGGGCCGATGTTGAGCACCATGTCGGTGCTCTCCGCGGCGCCGCCGATGCCGACCGTGGTCTCCGTCGTAGGAGTCATGGACCCAGTCTCTCCTACGTACGCTGGCGGTATGGAAACGGGGAGCGTGGCAGACGCGGGGACGACGCCGGAGGCCGGGCCTCGGTGGACCGGGCTGCCGCCGGGGCTGCTGCGCATGCGTCGGCTGTTGCTCGTGGTGTGGCTGGGGACGGCTGCCGTGGCCGTCGGAGTGCTGCTCGGCCTGTTCGCCGGCCCCGCGTGGGCCTTGTTCGCCCTGCTGCCTCTGGCGGGGGTCGTCTGGGGCTGGGTCGGACTCGGCCGCAACTGGCTCTCCTGGCGGTACGCCGAGCGCGCGGACGACCTGCTCATCAGCCGGGGCGTGCTGTGGCGCGAGGAGACGGTCGTACCGTACGGACGGATGCAGCTCGTGGAGGTGACCTCCGGTCCGGTGGAGCGGCACTTCGGGCTGGCCAGCGTGCAGCTGCACACCGCGGCCGCGGCGACCGACGCGACGATCCCCGGTCTGGACCCGGCCGAGGCGGAACGGCTGCGGGACCGGCTGACCGCGCTGGGCCAGGCCCGATCGGCGGGGCTGTGACGGCGCCGGGCGTCGACGAGGGCGTACGGCCGAAGCGGGTGGTGGTCGAGCGGCGGCTGCATCCCGTGACGCCGTTCAGGCGGGCGTGGGCGCCCGTCGCCGTGGTCGTCGGATGGGCGGCGCACGATCCGAACCAGGCCCAGGAACAGCTGACCCGGCTGACCACGACGGCCTTGCTGATCGTGCTCGCGGTGGTGGTGTCCGCGGCCTCCCTCTACGGGTTCCTGTCCTGGTGGTTCACCCACTTCGCCGTGACGGACAGCGAACTGCGCATCCGCACCGGCCTGTTGTTCCGGCGCACCGCGCACATCCGGCTCCAACGCCTCCAGGCGGTCGACATCACCCAACCGCTGCTCGCGCGGATCGCGGGCGTGGCGAAGCTGCGCCTCGACGTCGTCGGCGCCGCCAAGAAGGACGAGCTGGCCTTCCTGAGCGAGTCCGAGGCACGCGCCCTGCGCGCCGAACTGCTCGCGCGCGCGGCCGGCTTCGCGCCCGAGACGGCACACGAGGTGGGCGAGGCACCCGCGCGCGAGCTGCTGCGCGTGCCTCCGCGCGAACTCGCGGTCGCCCTGATCCTGACCGGCGCCACCTGGGGCGCGCTCGCCGCCGCCCTCGTCGTGCCGCCCTTGCTGTGGCTCGCCACGCACAGCGTGTGGACGGTCCTCGCCACCGGCGTGCCGCTGCTGGGCGCGGCGGGCGCGAGCAGTGCGGGACGGTTCGTCGGCGAGTACGACTGGACGGTCGGCGAGTCGCCGGACGGGCTGCGGATCGACCACGGCCTCCTCGACCGTACGCACGAGACGGTGCCGCCCGGCCGGGTGCAGACCGTCCGCATCGTCGAACCGCTGCTGTGGCGCCGGCGTGGGTGGGTGCGGGTCGAGCTGGACGTCGCCGGTTCGGCCAACTCGGTACTCGTACCGGTCGCCCCGCGCGCGGTGGCCGAGGCCGTCATCGCGCGCGTGCTGCCCGGCGCCGAGGTACCGGCGACGGCCGCCCTGTCCCGGCCGCCGCGCCGGGCCGGGCGGTGCCTCCCCCTGTGGTGGCGGGGATACGGCATCGCCGTCACGGACACGGTGTTCGTCGCCCGGCACGGACTGCTGCGGCGCAGCGTGGCGCTCGTGCCGCACGCCAAGGTGCAGAGCGTGCGCCTGACCCAGGGGCCTTGGAAGCGGCTGTGGCGCCTCGCCGACGTCCATGTGGACACGGGGGCCGGCAAGACCGTGACAGCGCGTCTGCGGGACGCACAGGAGGCCGCGGAGCTGCTGCGCGCCCAGGCTGAGCGGTCCCGCACCGGGCGGCGCGACGCGCGGTCGGACCAGTGGATGGCGTGACCGCGGAACGCACCACGGCCCGCCTCGCCGCAGGGGCGCGGCGGGCCGCGGTGTTCCGGCGGGCCGCTCAGGAGACGGCGCTGCGCAGTCCCTGGACGTCGATCTGCTCGGTCTCGTCGTGCGCGGTCAGGTCGATGACCTGTCCGACGGCGTGCTCGTGCTCGCGGGCCGGTTCGAACTCCGCCTCGGCCTCGGCCTTGTGCAGCGCGAGCGCCTCCTCGCCGACGACATCGGCGAGATCCTCGTTCTGCACGGCCTCCAGCGCGGCGGAGGCCGACGCCTTCTCCGCTCCGAAGAAGTCGAAACCGCCCTCGGCCGTGGGACGCCGCACCGGCTGCGTGGCCGGTACGACGGCGACGGCGGTCGGCACCGTGAAGTGGCCGGAGGGCCGCTGGGCGGAAGTGGGGGCGGGGG